>CAZKZX010000150.1:0-4871 GCA_964557335.1 uncultured Methanomicrobia archaeon
CTAAGCCCCAAATACGCTACGCCCTATCTAATAGAGCGGTGCGGTGCGGTATAGCTATATAACCGTAATATAGCATATATTGGTGCGGTGCGGTGCGTCTACGGTAGTATCTATATATACCGTATAGTAGCGTATCGTAGCATAGCGGTGCTATCCTATCCTAACCTATCTATACTATATGAGCGGTGCGGTGCTATGCTATCGTATAGAGCGGTAGGGTGCGGTGCGGTGCGGTGCGGTAGAGTATAGAATAAGAATGCTTATATATAAGAAGGTGCTACCCCTGTACGCAGCGCTCCGCTTCGCTCCGTTCCGCTCCCTATTATTTTTTTTCCCTATCGTACCGCTCCGCCCCGTCGGTACCGCCCTATCATATCAGATAGATATGAAATGAAGTCTTGACAAATTACGTTTTTTATGGTAATAGATATAAATAATAACGCAGGAGATCTTTGTATGAACCCTAACGGTTTTTTTAAACCCGGAAACCATTACTCCCAGGGCCGCCCGCCTAAATCAAAGAACCAAATGGAGCGTATCCGCTCCCGTATCCTCCGTATCGTTGCTAAACGCGTCTACCACGAAAAGAATTTAGAGTCCGTTACTACTACAGACTTATTAAAATTCCTTGCTACGATAATGCCCCGGGACGCTTTCGGTATAGCCGTTAACCCGCAGATAAATTATATTTCTAACGTACCTCGCCAGGTAACTGAGGCGGAGCAGCCTCCGTTGCTTGTAGAGAAAACAGAAGGTGATAATGGATCCGTGCACAGCAGTGAAGTGCATCCGCCAGTCTCGTGATAAGAGCGATACCGCTGCTTACACAATCGAAAGGACATGCCATAATAAAGACGGCAATTGTCCTTTTTTTTATAGATATAGGGTGAACGTAGAAGATGGAAAGCATAATATCGGACTACATTCCGACCGCAACTCAAACCAAAGCGCACAGGTCTAAATCCCGCTATAAGCTTTTCGGTGGCGCTATGGGAGGAGGTAAGACCCGCTGGCTCTGCGAAGAAGCTAAGGACCTTTCTATGAACTACCCCGGTAACCGCGGCGTTATGTGCCGCTGGCATCTCTCAGATTTTAAGAACTCTACCCTTAAAACTCTTATTGAATGTTTCCCTCCTGAAATAATTGCCGGACATAACTTGGCCGAACATACCATCACCCTGATTAACGGTTCAGAGATTATTTACATGGGTATGTCTGAAGAAGAAAATGTTTCTAAAATTAAATCTATGGAATTAGGTTGGTTCTGCATGGACGAAGCATCAGAGATTCCCCAGGATACTTTTTTATTATTCCAATCCCGTTTACGCCGCAGGTTATTTGACGGTACGTTCCCCCCATTCTATGGTTTACTCGCATCTAATCCCGCTGACTGCTGGCTTAAAGATATATTCGTCCTGCAACAAGGCGGACATGATTATTCTTTTACTCCTTCTCTCCCCCGAGACAATCCTTTTCTTCCCGATAACTATGAAGCTAAACTCCGTGAGTCTTACCCTGAAGACTGGGTTAATAGATTTTTGGAAGGATCTTGGGATGAACTATCCAGCGGGGATATGGTTATTCCCGGAGACTGGATACGCAAGGCTATCAACAGGGAGATAGAGATCGAGGATAAGAAAGTAGTCTCCGCAGATATCGCGAGATTCGGTGATGATGAAATCGTCATAGATTGTTTAATGGGTAACCGGCTAGTCGAACAGAATGTTTCTTTCAAGCAATCCCTGATGGAGACTGTCGGCCGTATTATAAATAAAAGAAAAAGTTTTAACGCTAGGATACTGACGATTGATGACGCTGCACTTGGCGGCGGCGTCACTGACAGGTTAGTAGAAATGGATGAGAAAGTCCTTCCGGTTAACGGTGGGGAGAGAGCATTACAAGAAGATAAATTTGTAAATCTAAAAACAGAGATCTGGTGGTATGCCAGGGAATTATTTGAGAAGGGTTTGGTTTCTATTATTAATGATCCTATTCTTATCAGGCAGTTGGGTGCTGTTAAATACCATTACCGTTCAAACGGTAAGACTATAGTCGAGCCCAAGGATGAAGTAAAGTCTAGGTTGGGCCGCTCTCCAGATAGAGCAGACGCCTTCACCCTTGGGTTATGGGGAGCAAAGCATATCCGGGATGCGGCTAAGGATTTCACGCGCGATAAGAGCGGGATACTTGGTAACCAGAGCGAATTAAACCCGTACGGGTGGAATTACCACGTAGGGCAAAATAGTGAGGCATTTCTATGGCAGAGGCAAATGTAAAAGATAAATCAAGCGAACCTGGATTCAGTCAGAGGTATCTGGAGTTTATCCGGGATATCCGTGGCAAAGTAGTCATTGATGCTAGCGATAAAGTGAATTGGCGTAATAAAATGGTCATCGCGGTAAACCAAAGGTTGGGAGTAAAACGTTATACTAATTTCCCTTACCCAGGGGCCCCCGATATCCCCTTACCGGAAACAGACAAATTGATTAAGAAATCCGTTCCGAATCGGGTTCTTTCTGCCTGGGCGCCTAAAAAGATGTGCAGGGTAAGAGTTAAAGAAGGAGTTCAAGAAACTCCAGAATTAAAAGAAAAGGCTAAACGCGCGGAAGCTGCGATTAACATGTACTTGCGGTCCGCAGAAATGAATTGGTTTAAGAAACTCATGCTGGCTGCGGATAACGTTAAGCAGTACGGCCATTGTATTTTCAAGATCTATGAGAAGTTTAAATCCCGGATAGTATCTAAGACTATAGATCTTTCAACATACGACCAGCCGACTTTAGATTCTTTGGAGTCTTTAAATAAAGTACAGCTGGGCTTATTTATTGCTGACAGGTACAGTCTCGATCCTGAAGACAAAGAAGACCAGAAAATTATTGACGATATTACTAAACAGTTTAAATCCGGTGAAGATGTTATAGAATTTGAAATGACCGAGTATAAATCCATGCCGGTAATTGATATTGTCGATCCTACCAAAATTACCGTTCCTTCCTACACGCAGGATATTAATAATGCCGTAAGAGTAAAAGAAGAATTCTTTCTTCCCCGCCACATAGTCGAACAACTTATGGAAGACGAAATTTTTATAAAGAAAACAAAAGATGAATTGGACGCGGTCCCCTACTGGTCCGGTAGCGAAGATCTATTAGATACACAGAAATCCCGCAACGAAGGAATCGCTGACAATACTTCCCGTACTGATCTTTACCGTATGGAAACTATCTGTTGCTGGTATCGGGAGGAAGACACAGAACCATTCTATCGTAAAGTGCTTACTTTCTTTTCCGATGTCTCAGATCCGGCAACTGCACTGGCGCAGGATATAGATTTTCCTTTCGAATTTGAAGGATGGTTCTATGAGAAGGATGATAATGAGACAAAGGATTCAAGATATTATTCCTCGCGCGGAGTTCCCGAACAGATCAGGGCGATGCAGGAAATCATGGAACGTTCTATTAACAACAAAATTATCCGCGACGAAATGTCAAATACTCCTATCTGGGAAGTGTTGGATACTTCCGAGATCATGGATGCACATATACGTATGACGCCGGGACAAAAATTACCGGTGAAGCAATTAGGTACAGAAATAAAACAGTTGAATGAATATCCTAAATCTGATCCTACCTCTACTGAAATTATGCAGATCCTGAAAGCCTATACTGAAGAGTATCTGGCCGTGAGCGATCAGTTATTCCGCAATGCTACTAACACAGGTGGCGGTAAAACCTTAGGCGAGATACAGGTTGGGATACAACAGAATTCAGGCCCTCTGAACCTTGAAGTAATTTCATGGAACGAGACACTCTCAAGAGTTTATCAGAAGGTCTTTTATATATTGCAGGAGCGGTTAGATGATTCGATTTACATTGAAGGGCAAGAAATTACCAGAGAAGACTTCAACTTCCCCGCGGAAGTTAAGTCCAATGGAGATCTGGAAGTATCTAATGAACAACTTGCGACGCAAAAAGCAATGATGCGAATACAGACAATATCCAATCCGATTTTTTCAGACTGTGTGAATAGCGAAGATAAATACAACGCACTAAAAGATTGGTTGGAGAAGGACGGCGTTAAGGATCCTGATCAGTTCTGTACAGATCCGAAGATTATCGCGCAGGAACAGATTGCACAGATGCAACAGCAACTACAGCAGGGTCAACAGCAGTTAATGGGGATGCAGGAAGAAGCCAAGGGAGCGATTAAACAGAGACAACAGGCGAAGCGGCAGGCTGATGCTAAACAGGCTGAGGGTGATGAAGCGCAACAAGTGGCAGATCAATTAAACCAAGATAGTGCAACTAAGATGGGAGAGGAAATGGGTAGTGAACTATTAACAGGGGCGATAGGACAATAATGCCTACTGGGGTTTATATTAGAACGGAATGGCATAAAGAAATAATTAGAAAGCGAAACCAATCTTACCCTTTATACGGTGAAAGTAATGGTCGATGGAAAGGTGGAATAAAATATAACAAAATATACCGAGCTAAACTTCAAAAAGAATGGAGGCATGAAAAAGGAATTAGTAAAAGGTATAAAGAAGAATTGGGTAATATATCAAAAACAAAAGAATATAAAAGATACCATATTAATCTTTGGAAACAAACACCAAAGGGGAAAATTACTTTAAAACGTCATAGGCAAAGAAGAAGAGCATTATTTAAAAACGGAGGAGAATTAACTGTTAAAACAATTAAAATGGTTTACGAAGATAATATTAAGAAATATGGAACCCTTACATGTTATCTATGCCTAAATCCTATTGAATTTGGTAAAGATAATTTAGAACATAGAATACCATTGTCTCGTGATGGAACTAATGAATATAATAATTTAGCAATTGCTTGTGTAAAATGTAATTGTAA
>CAZKZX010000151.1:0-1032 GCA_964557335.1 uncultured Methanomicrobia archaeon
TTCAATTACAGCAGTTGTTTTTTTAACGAACCATCTTTAGATAAGATTTCCCTAACCATCCCTCGCCGTGTTAATAACAGCTACAGGGAGCTTGCGTATACACTTACTTTTATGCGACACCTTTATGCGGGTTATTTATTGCTATCATCAATAATCAATACGGTACACTATATAAATTGAATGATTTAATCTTCAAGTGGTAAAAATCGAAGTGTGTTGAGGTTTCATTACGGTGCCAGAAACCCCTTCTAAAATAGGACAACTCCCTCGCTGACTCATACACCTATACGACATATAGTGAAGTCACATCGTAAGCAAATAGCTCAACATCAAGTTAATGGCCTTAATTTTTTTAAAATTTATTCATAACGCCTAATTTAACAGTTAAAGCAGTACAGTAAGTTTATAGATTTACTTACAACTCTGTTAACTGGAATCATAATACGTCATTAGTCCTAAGAATAAAATAATTTAAATATAGCCTTACATACCATGAGTTGAGTAAGCAGATGCAAGAACCGTACGGAAGAACGATAAACGACACGAGTTATGAACCTCAAAGCGTCTACGATTTTAGATTAGCAGATGTGATGAGCTTACCGGCTTTGGCATATCTCGTCTTCAGTTTTCTTATTCTGTCAATATATAGCTCCCTCACTCCTACCTCAGCATTCTACGAATCTTACAAGCTTACCTTATTTTTGCGGTCTTTTTCGTATTTCAGCATTTTCCTTATCCCCACAATTTTGATATATTTTGCTCTGAACTTAAACAAAAAAATAACACATACGCTGGTACTTACGGCCTATCCAATAGCATCATTGGGCGTATTATTCTTGTTCCTCGGAGCACAGTCACCTGAGGTATTTATGTTGAGTGGATTGGTGCTGTTTGCCTTTTACTTCCTTTTAGGACTAATGCGTACGGCTTCCCGAGGAGTGTCTGAAAGCGAGTACGACAGGGCGGATGTGCGTCAGAGGGCGGATGTGCGTCAGAGGGCGGATGTGCGTCAGAGGGCGGATGTGCGTCAGA
>CAZKZX010000151.1:1132-4859 GCA_964557335.1 uncultured Methanomicrobia archaeon
GGGCGGATGTGCGCGAGAGAAAGATAGATGCAAGAAGCGTCAACAGGAGTCCGAACTTTACGCCTCCTGAAAGCTTTCTTGAAAGGCTCGACAAGTTCCTCGACATGTACGAGTATGTAGATGGCGAAGCCGTACGGAAGCGTCGTCGCAAAACAAGCACTTCAACAAGGTCCGAAAGGCGTAGACGATAGTTAGCCAATATAATAAACTGGACTCATCTGATTGAAAGGGTTAGACTTATTATTGCTTTATTTACCATATCCATTAAGGGAAGCATCATTCCAGGTCGTGGAATACCTATCGGGGTCTTTTGCCATATCAAGACAGCTACGAAAAGCCAGAAGGACGATACAAATGTAGCAAATCCTACCAGCGCTGAAAGCCACTTTATGTTACCCTTAAAGCCCACAAAGTAAGGTATGAACAGGGCCATAATTAGTAATGTAGCCGTCCCGATTGTTCGATTGAGCGAAAAACCAATTCCCCTCAAAATACTATCTAAATTTAACGGAGCATACGCTATGCACGCTGCGGCGAAAATTAAGACTCCCCAAGAGAGGACATAGGACCGTGTGATAAATCCTCCACGTTTGACGACGTCCTTGATTACAACTAACAAAAAGAACAGAAGTGGCGCATAAAGAGGTACGTAGTATCTCATGTCAAGCCCGAACCCCTGATCTCCAAAGGGTGCGTAAACTAGGAGATGCACACCGATATAGACAGCAAATATGAGATTTACAGCGAAATCTGTACTAATATTGAGGGGCGGCAACCCCAACCTCAGTACGCCGACCGTTCTGGCTAAGTACAGGACGCCTGCTACAACTGGCAGTATGAGGAGGGGACATATTTGAAAGAGCGAGAGAGTCACAGGCATGTTGACATAGAACAGTGCGTTGTAGAGGTTTTGAGGGATATACGGGAGAAATTCGGGCTTCCATGTGTCCAAGAAGAAAGACGGAATCTTCAGCAGTAGTCCGAGAATGCCGGAGCTGCTACCCGTGGTTGTTAGGGAAGCGCCGCTGGCAAGATCTTGATGGGCACTAAGATAAACCGGAGATAACAGTGGATTTCCAAATAACAGATAGTTGTTGATGAAGTACGGTATAAGTGAAAGGACGACTGTTACAAAAGCCATTAGTGCGCTCTTCATCCTTTCTCTCGATGTTAGTAAATCGGTCAAGAAAATTGCCGTAAAAAGGGGCAGCGCATCAAAAATCCGTACCCACACTGTGAGTCCTACAAGTGCATACGATATGTACCGGTACACCGCTCTACCGTCTAAGAGATACTTATAGAAGCTTCCGATACTTGCCACGATTAAGAGCACAGACATCGTGTGATCTTTCGAGGCTACGGCCCAGAAAGTGAGTGGGGTAGCGATCAGCAAGTATATCGCACCAAATTCACCTAGGCGTGTACTTCGGAAGTAGCGATTAAATATCCTGTACGAGATGACCATTATTAACGCTGTAGCCACAATATTAAGCAACTGTATGGCCATTAGGGCACCCCACTGTTCGAACACGAGCGGCGCCATCTTGCTTCCAATGAATGCATTTACACTGAACAGGACAAGAGCGGCGAAAATTCCGGTGTAAGCTCCCACCTTAACCCTACCATACCGCTGCCCTAGAAGTATTGAGACCATAAATATCAAAAATGACTCGATAGTTATGAAGAAGAGTCGTATTCCGATTGTGATGTTAGCGCCATAAAGGAGATAGTAGAAGGGGGTTGCAAACACCGGCACCGCATGGGTATAAAAAGCGTAGACTTTTCCTTCTAACGTGAAACCGAGAATCGGGGCAGAGTTTCCAAAGCCCAAGCCCTCATAAATTTTCTCGGGCATTACAGCCATCGAAAGTGAACCGTGTACAAGGTTAAAGAGTTGCCCTGCGAGCGTAACTTCATCGTTTATAAATATGTTGATGTTCCAAATTGCGATAAATATTGCAAGCGATGCATAAAAGATCAAAGAGGATGTGTCATCCGGAAGCACAAATCTGTACAATTTTTTTAAGGTTTCTGAGATCATCTAACAGTCCCTAACGATGGGCTTCAAGCTCCATTATCCGATCGTAAACCTTAATGTAGCCATCTACCATGTTTTCAATGCTAAAGAACTCGGCTCGACTGCGGCAGTCCTTCCTGCTGATATTGCCCACTGAATCGACCCTTTCGACTGCCTCATCCGTGCTATTTACAATAAATCCAGTCTTACCCTCGATCATAATTTCAGGCACACTTCCTTTGTTAATGGCGATTACGGGCGTGCCACAAGCAAGAGATTCAACTATGGTGAGGCCAAATGGCTCATCAAAGGATATCAAATGTAAGTTAGCATAAGCATTGCTGAATAGGTCATTCCTCGTCTTCTCATCCACCACTCCAAGAAATTGTATCTGCTCTCCATCTATTTGAGGCACGATGAAGTCCTCAAAATATTTCCGGTGTTCGCTTGCCACTAATCCCGCAATTTTAAGCGTCATGCCAGTTCGTTTTGCCACTTCGATAGCCCTATGGGTGCCTTTATCACGTGAAATACGCCCAAAGAAGAGGAGGTACTCCCCCGCTTTGTCATTAAACTCGAACGCATTGACGTCTACTCCGTTATATACTGTAGCGAGATAATTCAGGCCCTCCGCTCTGTCAGCGTCACTTATGGAGACATAGTAGTTATCCCAGTACTTCTTATAGACCGGGAGTATTTTGTGCGATGAAAACCCGTGAATCGTCGTTAATAGTGGAGTTCTTATGAACCGCGTGAACGTGAGGGGGTAAAAATCGTAGTGACTGTGGAGAATGTCAAACTCATGTGCCTTCTCAAATGCAGTGGAGATGTGAAGCCATTGATAGACCCCTGCATCAAGTGACTCATCTTCGTAGAACCCACGTGGACATACCCATTCGAGTTTTGCCCTCGTTATGGAGTCGCCTGTTGCGAAAAGCGTTACATCATAGCCTCTCTCCACGAGACCTTCAGTCAGATTGTAGACGACGGTCTCCCACGGCCCATAATGTCGGGGTGGGGTGCGCCACGAGATTGTTCCGAGAATTCCTATCTTCACTGGACCGCCCCCATGTGTGAGTAGAGTACCTTTACGGCGCGACTATAGTGAGAGTTATGTTCTACGCGCTTAATTTGATTCGAACTAACCTACTAGTGCGGGTGTCTTCTTCGTCGCTTCGAGAGCGGCAACTTCACGTCTAAAAATTTCTGCAAGATCGGTGCGCTCCCACGGCAGGTCTACGTCTCGTCTCCCAAAGTGCCCATATGCAGCTGTCTGTTTGTAAATCGGACGGCGCAAGTTAAGGGTTTGAATGATCGACTTAGGGGTGAACTCGCAATGTTCTTTCACAATTTTCAAAACTGTTTCCTCAGATATCTTAGCAGTCCCCCGCGTATCGATACACATTGACACTGGTTCTGGGACTCCTATAGCGTATGACACTTGCAGCTCACACTTGTCAGCAAGACCGGCGGCAACGATATTTTTTGCAATGTACCGCGCAGCGTATGCCGCAGACCGGTCGACCTTTGTCGGGTCTTTTCCTGAGAAGCAGCCACCTCCGTGGCGTGCCATTCCACCGTACGTGTCGACGATGACTTTACGCCCGGTCATGCCTGCATCGCCCTGCGGTCCGCCGATAACAAAACGGCCTGTCGGGTTTACGTGAATTTTCGTGGCGTCGTCTATCATGTGCGCGGGGATTACGTCCC
>CAZKZX010000152.1:0-4854 GCA_964557335.1 uncultured Methanomicrobia archaeon
CGGTTCTTAAGAATCGATACACGCGCGTACGAACTTGTATTTCTGTCTATAGAGGGGGCCGTTAGAGCGTCGCTGAAAGACTCATCAATGACTGTACGCTCATGTCTCCGCCAAAACCACCGTTTATACTGGTTCCACGCGCGGTGGAACTGATCGACTATTTCTTCAGACGGGCCGTCCTCTACTTTCACGTCTCCAACCTGCAGCAACAAGATGCCATCAACGGTATGCGCGCTTTCCAGAGACGATGATAACTCCCTTACAGTCACGGTGTCGGTCTGTATGACCTCCTCATATGATGACTCAGTGAGAGCAAAGAGTGCAAGAACCGCCACCTTATCCTCTCGTGCAAGCTGTTTGAAAAGGGTGAAGATGCGCCGCATATTTGCCATTTCATCGCTGGTGCAATATCGCCGCGCACCCTCTGCAGGCATCATTTGCATGGAGTCGACGACGACCAACACAGGGTCCTTCACATCCCGTCCTGTACGGTGCCGTATTGTGTTTACTACGTCTCGTATAACTGCTATTGTCGTCTCCGCATTGCCCTCCAGCACTGTGAGATAGGACGCGATCCCTCTTCCCAGCCGCGCCACTGTTTCGATTAACTGTTCCTGCAGAGTTGCCCCTTCTCTAGCGTCAGCGGTATCTAAGGTCTGTTTCACGATTTCTTCTGCATCGATGCCGCTATGCCGGGCTAACGCCCGCACGCTGAGTTCTTCTCTACTCATGCTGTAGCTTACATACAGCGCAGGGAACCGCCGATGAGCGGCATAATCAGCACACCACGCGCAGAAATCAGTCGTGCATGCGCGCGGAGGGCCACACACCACGTATACCCTCCCAGCTTGCCAGCCACCATTCAATGCGCGATTTAACCACTCTGAGGGGGTGGGTATGGCACGGCGCCTTTTGGTGAAAAGATCCTTTAAAAGAGCAATTAGGTCGTCTTCAAGGGTGGGTAGTTCATCATTTGCTGCATGCTGCAGCTCTTGAGCCTGAGTTCTGAGCGTCTCCAATGTGATGTCAAGCGGGAGATTTGATGACTGCAACGCAGTGCAAGCGTTAAAAACGAGTTCCTTGCCCCGTAACCGAACCCACCGTTCCCGTATCTGCGTTAGATGGGCACTAAAGGTGTCAGGCCGGCACGGCGTTTCACTTTTTACCTCATCGAGATATCGCGATATCTCTGCAAGTTTTTGCTGTATAACCCCTTCATCCACTCGGGACAACAGAGCTAAGAGAGTACTCGCTCGTATCTCTTTATCGTGTGCGGCTATGTGCCTACACAGGTGCCAGAGGATTCGGTGGAGCAGCAAGGTTGTTCCATCTTCAAAGGTGTGTTCGGCAATAAACCCCTCTGGCGGGACATCTATCTGCATTGCCTCATCTATGCCGTCTGAGACGTTCAGCACATAAGTGAGTAAATCTCGTTCCACCTGAACATCTGCAACCGTAAAGGAGAGCAAGCGCTCTGTTGACGATGTCGTACTCAAATACAACGGGCAAGCCCACCCCGAGCATGCGCATCGCTTTTTGAGCTCATCGCTCGCCCACAGACGCTTACAGTCCCAGCGGTACGCCCCATCGTTGCTTCGTGCTACAGCGAGGCAGTCCTTGAACTGCTGGAGCATTTGCGCCTTCGTAGTCATTTGCATGGTGTTGATGGCAGCAAAATTGACGGGAACGGAACTCTGTGCCATTTTCTGGACTAATTTTTCACCCTGTGTACCACTCAGCCCCTTCGCGACCACGTATGCTACAAGTAGGTCGTTTACATCAGTTTCTCCCAGATCGCCAGGGGCTCCGTAACTCAAAAGAGAAGTGATACACGGGGGATGTCGAGACCAGTTTTTAAACAGCAGCTGCGGTGGCGGTAGTACTGGTGCCTCTTGATGTGGTACGTCTCTCCGCATTGCCTCTCCGTCATCATACTTAAGTGAAAGCGCTCGCAACCTGTAACTTATCGGTCAAGGGTGCAAACTGCTCAGTTTTAGTATGCGATTCTCTCAGAAGTTATTATGTGCTCTCCGAAAGTGGGACAAAAGTATTCGAGCTCTGTATCGATTTAAACCTATGAGAATAACAAGTTAGGTGAGATACTGTAGACATTGCATAATCTCCAGATACAAAAGCAAACATAAAAAAAACGCGCATTTTCTCTTCTAGCTCTCTCATTGATACAACTGTAGGCCATCAAACTCTGCCCACTCTGCTTCACGAGCGTCACAAAAAAAGACCCGCCATCGGAGCTTCCTTGAAAACAGAAACCCCTCTCAGGCACCGTGATTCACACGATACCTGACAAGCACCCCCTGACTAATCTACCAACTAATGGAGGCGAATGACTCTTATCCCGTTTAAAGAATACCTAGTTTCTTTTCGGGAATCCCTTCTTCCGTGCGATCGTTCGCTGCATCGATTAGCACTGCAGTGCCATATGCCAAGATCTCTTGCATATATTGTGAGATTTCATTAGAATCAAAAGCGGTACTAATAACGGCGTTCGCTCCTAACTGCTTAGCATGTTGCGCCATGCGATTAAGAGCTTCGTCTCTTGATTGTTCCATCATTTCTACGTACTCCTGTATTTCTCCACCTGCTAAGGAGCGCAATCCGGCAGTGATGTTTCGTCCTAAGCCTCTGCTTCGTACGGTGATCCCATAAACAAACCCTATCGTTTTGACAACCTCGTGGCCAGGAACCCAATTGGAACTTACTATTGCAACGCCTTCTATACTCGTACTAATGCCATGCATAAAGCATCTCCTCTATCATATTATTCAACAGTCGATTAGCTTCATTAACCTTTTTGTAGTCGACCTACAAAGCTAACCGCGCATTCACTGCATAAGAGACGCACCTCCGAGTAAAGCTACAGGATATGCATAAAAGGGGCCCGTATCGTCCCCTTATTCTATTTAATCCACACTTTTAATGTCGAAATTCCTCAGTCGATAAAAGCACGGATATTATTGAGTGTAGAAAAACTTTGACTTCTTACAAGCATACTTTACTATTACAACAATACGTCATATGGATACAAATAGAAGGGGATACAAATAGAAAGAAAATTTTAAAGTAATTGACCGAGTAAGGATGATGACTCACTTTACAAAAAACAGTTGATACACAGTATTTCAAAAAAGTAACGACCCTAAACATTATAGTTTATTACAAAGGAGAGTGCTGTCAGTTATGAATCTCTTACGTAATGAGTTTATAAATGAGATCACTGAAAAGATAGAAAATCTTGGGCTGTCGTACGTAGACAGACTTTTGAAAATTGACATTGATCACCACATAAAAAAAATAATAGCGACTGAAGGTACTACTCAACTACTTATTTTCATTGAGCGTATAGGAGAGATGTCGCTCAGCCGTCAAGGCCCGTTCAAGAAGATAATTTCGTTTACTGAAACCGACGTAGCTGAGTTACGAGCATTAGCACTCGAGTCCGCCACACCAGTAGAAATTGGCAATACGGTCATCAACACGTACTATGGACCTTCGTTTATAACAACCCTTATAGAAGACATAATGAAATATAGAACGGAGACGACGGAAGTAATAGAGAGGGCTACTGATGGAAAGGAGAACGTTACAAAACTTGACACGCCTTTGCTTCTAGAGGATGACTTAAAGATGTTACAAGAGCTAAAACGAGACCTCGCCGAACAAACGTATCCGTGTAATATAGTCAGTGTATGTGCGTATTTTGGAGTGCTGCGCTTTCTACAAATATGGAAAAACGGCCCTTCTAAGCTCAAGAACATCTCAAAAGATAATACTTTATGGGAAAATGTTGTAATGAACGCGATGCAACTTCTGGAGCCGTATGTTGGCCCTATGACGATAGTTGATGTGAAGCAACTCCTCTCTGAGTATTTATGAGCGTATCTATTTGAAAACAATAATAGCCTTATCTAGCCTTTAGTGATGCTTCAGTAGTTTTATTAACCAATTATGTCTGTAGGTTAATTTGAAGCAATTGCGTTACAGATTTTAATTAAGACATTTATCTTATAATACAGCCCGATTTTTACGCTGTTTTTATCGCGGTGATCCCATGCTTTTAGCTTAGAGAGTATGAATCTGTTAATCAGCTTCACTTTTTGTTGTTTGAAAAAAACTGTTACTAATTGGGAAAAGCACCGGACTCATCTCGAATCGTATATTGTTATCATTAGGGAAAGGATAACGGTGATCGTGGAGATTGAGCTGAATATCGTCGGGAATTTGGTTCTCACCAAACGCGGCACATCTCAACGTTTCACGATTCAAGTGCTTGCATGCGAGACATTGGGCTGGCTCTATATGGATCGTAAATATCTGCGATTTGTTCAATTTAAACACCTCTTTTGCTCCAGTTCACAAATTTTTGTTAACAGCTAAGATTCTGCTGCCTAACTCTCAGACCTTTCAAAGATCACCTCGCCGATGTGCTTCCGTGCCTCTTCCAATATGTCCTCGATGCTTTTTATCTTAGCGTCATCGAGATACCTGTAATTTGAAAAGATCGTTTGAGCAATTTCACTCAGTCGAATTCCGATTCCGGGAATCGAACTCCACCGCGGCATCCGAGCTCTACTATCAATCTGTTCAATTGTATCATGATGCTCTGCTAAATATCGTCTACCCTCATCGGTAAGTGCGTACACTTTTTTGTTTTCTTGCTCGGTCATCTTGACATAGCCTTGATCTTCCAGCATTTGAAGCGTTGGATAAATGATCCCAGGGCTTGGAGGGTATCCATACATATCTTCGATAGCCTTAATAACAGCGTATCCATGGAGAGATTGTTCTCTTAAGGCCATCAACACAGCGAATTTGAGCGTTCCTCTTTCTCTCTTA
>CAZKZX010000153.1:0-4843 GCA_964557335.1 uncultured Methanomicrobia archaeon
CTTGTCGCCCTCGAGAAGTCGCACCGCAAAGCCACGTTTCGGTACACTTGTTTCAGGGAGCAATGGGACAATCGTGGCCAATGCACGCTCGACGTGGCCGTCGTAGTCAACCTGCCTATACATCGGCTTCTGTTCAATCCCTGAAAGTGTGTATGCCGCACGCAGTACCTCATGCACCCCTTCACCCTGGGTTGCGATGGTAGGCACGACTTTTACGCCGAGTTCTCTTTCGAGGCTTTCTACTTCGATATCTAGGTCGAGCGTCTTTAACAAGTCGACTTGGTTTAACGATACAACCACCGGTAGGCCTAGTTCCAGTAGTTGCAGCGTTACATACAGGTTCCGCTCGAGACGTGTAGCATCGACGATGTTAATGATGGCATCTAAGGGAGTGCTGAGGAGGAACTCCTTCGTCGCCACTTCGTCTTCGGTAACGGCAGTGATGGAGTAGACTCCGGGAAGGTCATACACAAGGACGTTACGTCCATTGATTCGCGACAACCCCTTTTGCACCATCACGGTTGTCTGGGGGATATTGGAAATGACGACGTTCACTCCGGTCATCTGGCTAAACATCGCGCTTTTCCCCGCTGAGGGGTTGCCCATTAGTGCGATCTTCTTCGTTACCGTGTCCTGATTTTTTAAAAACGTCGGTGTCTCTGGCATAAACGTGGTTGAGCTATCTGCTCGGCTCCATTTTTAAAAGAGTCTGCGCTTTGCGCGGACAAGGCGATACTGGTTAGCTTGTGGTAACGTGAGTCGGAGCACCTTTCGCCCTTTCTCGTCTTATTTTTTCCGTCTCCTTCCCTTCCGGGCCTACGAGAAGCGATTCCGCGACGTCTCTGCCAAGCGCGATTTGCGTATCCTTCATTTCAATGATAATCGGGCCCTTCGAGATCTTCCGCAACACTTTCACGGTAAGCCCGGGTATGAGGCCGAGTGAGCACAGCCTACTGATCGTTTGTGGCTCTCGAGCGGTTAAAAAGCGTATCATATACGTCCCTCTCCCCACATCAGATAGTTTTGAAATCTCTGCCCCTTCCCCTAAATACTCGCCCTCGGGTATGGTTCTCCCGCCAGGACACGTTGCAGGGTGTCCCAGCTGGGCGGAGAGCGAGTCGATTGCCTTATCTGAGATGACGTGCTCGATTTCGCATGCCTGTTTGTGTGATTCGTGGTTATCGACGCCACAGATATCCACCAAAAAGCGCTCAAGCAGCCGGTGCTTTCGTTTCACTTTCGTGGCAATCTGTCGGCCAGCCTCGGTGAGGGTTGCCCCGTGATAGGGCGTGTAGTGTATCAGTCCCTTTTCGCTCAGTTTTTTGAGCATTTCCGTGACGCTCGCGTCCTTCACGCCAAGGCACTCCGCCAAATCACGCGTAGAGGCAGCGGCAGCACTACCTTCCTGCTTCGTGTAAATAGCCTCGAGATACTCTTCCTCAGAGGAACTCAACGTAATTTCTTGCGACATACTACTCTATATGCTATTTAGGTTGGCCTAATATATATAATTTAGGCAGACCAAAATTTCTACTCTTGTTGTAGAGCGAAATTATTCGCTTTATGATTAGTCAGTCGGCACTCTATGTATGAAGTTGATAAAATTGTAGAGAGTTAGCCGTAGGCGACCAATCCATCTTCTTTCTAGCAGATCTCGATATGATCTTTGAGACTGATTACGTTCTACCAGTCAAAAACGGTTTACGCAAGAATATGGGGTAGTGATCAGAGATGAATGGTCTGGAGATGATGTGCGGCTGCCGCGGAGATGTGGAGAAGTCAAACGCTTCTGTCATATCGCTGTTCGCTGCATCTCTTTTTGTAAGGGGCGCAGAGAGTGAGCTATTCCAATGTCCTAACGATAACCATGTACCTAAATTTTAAAGATTAAGATTTACCAGCACTCATTTTTAAGACCCTCTTTACGTTGTGAGTTCAACGCTTCTGCAAGTGCAGCTTACCACGGAAAAAGCACCTGTAATGAAATCGCATTCTACATACCTATGCAGATAACCCGTTGGCACGCTTCACGTAGTGTATGATTGTTTTCGCAAAAAGATTACAAGAGGTTTCTACGACGTTCTTAACGGAGTTGCGCCACAAATACGTTCATGCTCGTCTCGCTCATCGTTGCCTGGTAGCCAGCCCTATGAATTTCATCCATGGAGAGCCTAAGCCAGGTTCCAAATGACCCAGGTGCCATGTTATCCGGGCTCATCGAGGACAAATCAGAATATCCCAGCAGCTTTGCGGTGGGAAGGAGGATGTTTTTTGCAGACCAGTAGTCGAGGGCGACGGGGTCAGTACTTGCAGCAATCACATTAGTCTGAGTCGCCCGATCGTACGCAGTAGGTGGTCCCTGTCGGGGATGCGCATTTATCCTGATCGCATCGATAATGTTCAAGGTGGGAAATCGTGTCCCGACCATCTCAGTCCCCATGCCCCCGTTACCTATAGCGTCGTGCGATGAGTGACCGAGCTCGTTCGTTAGCTTATCTGATCCAACGCCCATGTAGTGTTTGACTGATGCGGTAACCCCATATGCACTGTGCGTCTTAAGAACCGGAACGTTGATGACTTTAAGCCTGTCGCCGTCGTACGTCTTGTTAACGGGATCCCAGATACCTATCCTGAAGCTCACGTAGCTACCGTACGCAGTGGTGAACTTGGGGTAAGACACGAGAAGCCCCGTGCGTGGGTTGGGTGCGGTATTAACCACATATCCACTAGCAAGGTCTCCGTGAACATATTCGTCCACTCTTTTCGTAGTAATAGACTCCCAGAGATACGTCGATACGTGATGGTCGTGCGCGAAGGAGTCTGCCACGCGCTGCATCGACTGGGAGGTATCATTCGCGTTATTTCTCGAATAGTCAAGGCTGCCGCCGCTGCCTGTTGATCCGCCTTGGCCTTGCCCATTATCGGCGATGACGATCTCACCAGTGAACCGATCAGGATGATTCACGATTGCCCTGACGAGGGCTTTCACCAGGTCAGTGTTTGTTCCCCCGCGCTCATCCCATTGGCAGTTAACCTTAATGATAACCACGTCATTGCTTTCTATGAGACCACTTTGGCGGTTCTCTAGTGTTGCATAAAATGGTGCGGCATGCTGTTCCATCAGCTGTAGCAATGCTGTGACCCCGCCATCATCTCCTGCTGTCCCATTGACCGCAAAAATAGTGGACGCAGGCGCTGATTCAGCAGTGCGTTGAGTGAAGTTCATCTGTGCTTCCTTTATGCTTTGTGTTGGCGGTGTGCCAGACAGTTCATACAACCCGTAAATTGAAGAGAGCACTACAAGGATGATAATTCCTCCACCGATGAGTTTCGTTCTGCTGTATTTCCTGAGCCGTTTAGGGCAGATCACAGAAACAAGAGGGAGAACAAATGTAGCCAGCCACAGGTAGCCCCCTGTTGCGGCTGCCTGTTGGCACGGATAGATTGCCCGTGAAGGTTTTGTGCCAGTACGTAACAGAAACCAAATGATGCAGAGTAAACCTGAGATGAAAATACTATGTTTGGCCCAGTGATAAACCGTTCTTCTCGTATCCATTTCTATAGAGCCGATATCGTTGTTAATCTGCGCTTCAATTTTCTTTCTCCAGCAGGTACTATTTCTACATATGCCCATAAAAACTCGCTCTCAAAGAGAGTATTTTTTCGACGCGACTTTCTTCGCTTAAAACCCGAACAAACACGCTTTTTTGGTATCTTTTAGCCGACTGGATCCGTGTGTTGGCTCTGAAGGACTTAGCTGGCCGGTGCCACAGCGAACTGAGGGCACATTATCTGGTGTGACCACAAAGCTGGCCACAGTGCAGTGCGTGCGCCTCGACCGGAACGTTACCAACAAGTATTTCAAGCAGGTCTCTTCTCTTTTTTCGACAGAGATGCGCATGCCTGAAGACCCTGTTGAACCAACAGACGAAACAAAATCACGACTCGAACTTGAAATAAGGGATAAAAACCGTCTCGTAACTTTTATTGATGCTGTCTTTGCTATCGCAATAACTCTGTTAGGGTTAGAATTTGTAGTTCCTTTCCTGCAACATTCCGATACGGCTCTCTTAGCTTTTTTGGGGAGCATGTGGCCTAAATTTGCCGGATATTTTTTGGCGTTTTTCCTGTTAGGTATATTGCTCAATAACAACTGGAGACAGTTTAGCAATATTGAATATGCCGACTGGAAACTTTTTTTTATTAATTTGTTTTTTCTATCATTCATCGTGCTTGTACCGTTTGCAACATCGATATGGCCTGACTACGCAGATACCACAGCGGGCGTTTTGTTTTTCCACTGCATTATGTTGCTCTCGGGCCTCACATTATATCTTAACTGGTCGTATGTGAAAAGACATCCATATCTCCTCAGAAAGGGCATAACCTCCAGGACGCAAAAAACCATATACTACAGAAATATAAGCTTGCCCTTCGCATCAACAGTTGCGATAGGCTTTGCTTTTGTCACCCCCTTCTTAAGTAACTTCGCGTACGGACTTGTCATTCTAATCTCTGCGCTTGCACATTACAACATTTTCACGAAGCGCCGGTAGTGCAGTTTTTTATCGTTCACCTCGTGTCTAGAGTTGCGGTATTCATCAAAATGTGCGATAAGTTGCAAAGTGACCACAACTAGTAACGGAATTCGCTACGTCTTCTATCTGTCAAAATATGAATCGCTCTAAATTGACAATTTTCATGAATAAGAGTATGTGTTGCGGTGGTCCTTGGTTATCAGAATCAAATCACAATGTTTAAGCAGATAATGAGGATCAATAAAGAGAGGTAGTAGTAATGTTTGTTGAATTGTGCAATGGCAGAGCTGACGCGCATCAGACAC
>CAZKZX010000154.1:0-4840 GCA_964557335.1 uncultured Methanomicrobia archaeon
CTTCGCTCCAGTTGGCATACATAAGCACGGACAACGTGTACACCTCATTACAACCACAATAAAGGTGCGATTATGTAACCAAAGACATCATTGATCCCGTGCACGACGAAACACGGCCAAATGCTGCGCTCCTTGAGGTACACAAGCACAAGTCCCGCTGAAAAAATTCCCCCCTCGAGCGTTGGACCTAGACCGAAAAACGTGAGGTGAATGAATGTAAAGACTATCCAGGATACCACTCCTGCCTGCCACGTTTTTCCTGTTAATGACGTTACCCGTTCGATGAGATAGCCCCGGTAAAATATCTCCTCAAGGAAAGTCCCTGTGAAAAAAAGGCTCAACAGGAGGGGGAAAGTATAGTGTCGTAACAATGGCTGTAGGGACCGCATCCCCGCAAGCCCAACTGTTGTCAGAACAACCTCAAACCCTATCGAAATTATGAAAAGTATGAGATATACGAGAATGCCCAGCCACAAATACCTCCATTTACGCCTTCCAATCCCAATACTTCGTAAGTCGTTGCCTTCAACGCGGGGGATCCAAAAGGCAAGCAAAAAGACGAGAATCAGCCACTCTATCAATACGGCTGTCCCAACTTGATTGGCACTTGGATTTTTTGGGAGAAATACGATGCGCAGTAGAAATTCGCTTCCTATAACAATGGTTAACCCTATTACATACAGCCACTTTTTAGACAGTTTTTCAGGTGCGTCTCTATTTTTTCCTACTTTGTCCATACGAGCGCCGTATTTACTTTTACTGTGTTCCTAACTTCATCTCTTATATATCTGTATGAACAG
The DNA here is from genome assembly GCA_964557335.1 of uncultured Methanomicrobia archaeon. Lineage (GTDB taxonomy): Archaea > Halobacteriota > Bog-38 > Methanoflorentales > Methanoflorentaceae > DASPRZ01. The sequence continues at coordinate 801 of CAZKZX010000154.1, forward strand.
AACAGAACAGAACAGAACAGAATTTGTGAAAAAACACTGCTGACACGTGATCTCATCACCGCCTCTCCACAATCACTGTCTTAAGATTGAGAGACACCTAATGATGATGAAGTGCGTGTCAAAACGCCACGCGCATATATACGTCTCGCTAGTACTCATCTTTGAACTGCAAGGACGCCTGCGTCTTCATCATCATCTTTAGGGGATTGCCGAACGTTTCGGGCGAGAAGACGGGTTCTTGGTGGATAACGTATTCTGCTGGCCGTTAGAGCCCGTAGTTGTTCGTGAGAATTATTGGGTGCTGAGCGTTACGGATTCACCCGTAGTGCTCGTAAGCAGCCCCTCATGGAGGGGAGCCTCCTGCTGATGAAAATGCTGATGGGCAGTATAAGTCCCGTCAGCACGATTCCTAAAACTTCGCTCTGTACGAATGCGGCTGGTGGCTCAGACACGAGCACCAAGGAACCGTGTATCAGAAAGAGCTCCTGATTGAAACCAAATCTGGCAGCTATAAGCGGGTAGAACAGCGGCACTCCGGTGCCGGTGAAGAAATCGAGCACGATGTGCGACAACAGGAAGAACCCGGCAATGAGCGCGATGTTGCAAAGGCCACCGTTCTTTGCCTTCAGAAGCGCATAGAGAGCGACGCTGAGAACGGGCAGAAGAATGAATAGGTTGTGCAATAGGATGCGGTGCTCGTTGGGGATGAGGTGATCAACGTCGGGGAGCACAGCTAGGGGAAACAAGAGGAGGGCGTACTGCCGGTACTTCTTATCATAAAAGAGCAACAAAGCTAGAACGGTAACTGTGACATGAACAAATGGATCGGGCATTTCAAATCAGGTGTTTTAGTACCAGTTTCACACTGCGGTCTGTTATCGACATTATATATCACTTTTGTTGGCGCTTGTTTCTACGACAGCCACAGCCAAGCGGCGGCTTTCTCGCATAGAGGGAATAACACTCGCGAACACAATTGGAGCATTGCGTACTACTGAATGCGATACCCGTCCGGTGTAACGGTCAGCATCCAGTGAGCAATCGCTGAACTCAGTAAAAAGGTATTTCAACAAGTGTGCTGAACCAAGGGGCAGAGGAATGTGCAAAATGAATCCATTAGTGGTGTTTTATTCAAGAACGGGAACGACCAAGAAAGTGGGAGAAGCCATAGCGACTGCACTTAACTGCGACAGTGAAGAGCTTGTTGACACGAGAAAACGGTCCGGACCGATAGGCTTTCTGCGATCCGGACGAGAGGCACAGTCGAAACAACTCACTGTGCTGCAACCGGTGAGGTACGATCCTTCGCTGTACGACATCGTGATCCTTGGCACTCCAAATTGGGCCCACACGATGTCGAGCGCTACGAGAACTTACATCACAGAGAATAAGTCGAAATTCACCAGTGTCGCATTCTTTTGCACGCAGGGAGGCGATGAAGAAAAGAGCGTATTTGATGATATGGAAGCGCTATGTGGTAAGCAGCCAGTCGACACTCTTGCCATTCGGCAAAATGAGGTCAGAAAAGGAGACGTTCAGGGAAAGATCCGGCAGTTTGCGGACAGGGTGCGCGAAGCATAGCTCTCGGGCGCCGTGTGCGCCGTGTGGATGCTCGATAGACAGCATTCAGTCCCTGTTGGGTGTGACTATTCGTGAAGGGGTGTATTCGTTCATCTGCATCGCTACGGTATTTTTACGTGGAACCCGTTGGACTTCTCTGTAGGGGGATTAGAATGCTTGGCTGCCGACGTGCGGCAGGGATGGCACAACTGTTTAAAACCTTGTTACGTGCTGCTCAATGGCGAGAAAAATAGTAAATTGCTGATAATTGGTCGATCGTATTATAGTAACGTTATGCATTCATTCGCACTCAATGGCCTCGACATACAAATTAAATCCAACCCCTTTCGACCCACCATTCGTACGCGTGCGCTAATAGCTCCTTGTTCGCCGCAATGAACTGTCTAATGCGCTCCCTGTGCTCTTCGATCGTGCGCTCCTGATCCGGATACCGGTGTCGCGTCAGGATTGCGTCCGCGAGCGTTTGCCCGAGCGTAACTGCTTCCGCAATTGCCCCATCAAGCGCTGCGGGATTCACATCAAGGGTCACCCCTACTTCACCTACCGTGATAGCACCTAACTCGTTCAGGATGCGATTCATGTAGCGAAGCACGTCTTTTTCGCCAGAGCTTCCCGCAGTGGTGACTGCGCACCCGTACTTGCCCGTAAGCATCTGGCAGTAGACAGCATCAGCCATGCGATCGATCACCGCCTTAAGCTGCGCGGTGACGCCATACATGTACACCGGCGACCCGAGGACGATGCCATCGGCACGCACCATTGTGTCTAACAAGTTGGAAAAGTCATCGTCGCGCACGCACTTTCCTTCAGCGTAACACACCTGGCATCCGAGACAGTAGCGTATATCTAATGCACAGATATCCACCAGTTCTGTGTCTGCTCCGTGTTGCTGTGCGCCGTCAAGCACCGCCTCGACTAATTTTAGCGTACGGCTGCGCTTTCTCCGGGGACTGCTGTTTATTCCAAGTATTCTCATCAAGTAACCTCGAATGTATGCGGGATATTCGCAGGGTGGATCTATCTCCTGATATACTCTCTCTCAGGACTTAAGATTGTCGCAGAACACGTGCCCCTGCGGCAGCACCACCCTGCAAATGGGTGCTTTGCAGCTTTTGGGGACATTAAGATGTATTAAAACAGTAATTGAAACGGTATAAGTTGACATCATGAGCCATTATATATATTTAGAGCTTCAACCAGATTCAAAGCAGAATAGTAGGCGTGGAGCATTTGTGGATGAATTTAAAAGCTGCTGCACTGATCATTATCATTATTGCAGGACTCGCTTTAATCGTCGGAGTTTCAGTATTGAAAAGCGCACTCAACTCTCCTACTGCGAAGACGCAACATCAGTATGATGTCGCCGTTGCCTTTCCTCAGCTTCATTTCAATAACCCGGTTGGAATCTACAACGCGGGAGACGGGAGCAATCGGATTTTTGTGGTCGAACAGGCCGGCGTGATCAAGGTTTTTGAAAACACCCGAAACGTGAGCACTGCTGATGTCTTTTTAGACATCAGTGACCGGGTGCGTTCCGGCGGGGAATTAGGGTTGTTAGGCTTGGCATTTCATCCAAATTTCAATGAGAACGGATATTTTTATGTGGATTACACAGCTGACGCTCCACTGCGCTCGGTCATCTCGCGTTTTTCGGTTTCACAAACCAACGGTACCCACGCAGACGTAAACAGCGAAGTAACTGTGCTGCAAGTTGCACAGCCCTTCTCCAACCATAACGGCGGACAAATAGCTTTTGGACCAGACGGGTACCTGTACATCGCGTCAGGCGACGGAGGTGGGGAGGGGGATCCTTTAGGCAATGGGCAAAACCGTTCGACATTGCTAGGCAAAATTTTGCGCATCGATGTTACTTCCGCTGTATCGGGAAGCGTAAACTACAGTATTCCACGTAATAATCCCTTTGTTGGAAACGCCCAAGGATACCGCGAGGAGATTTACGCCTATGGCTTGCGCAATCCTTGGAGGTTCAGCTTCGACTTCGGAACGAGTCAGCTGTGGGCCGCGGACGTCGGTCAAGATAGGATAGAAGAGATCGACATCATTCAGAATGGAAAGAATTATGGCTGGAACATTATGGAAGGAAGCCTCTGCTATTCTCCTCCGTCTGGATGTAATCGAACCGGCCTCGAGCTGCCGGTCTGGGAATACGATCATACCCTCGGAAATGCCGTTACCGGCGGGTTCGTCTACCGAGGCGCAGCATTCCCCGATCTCGTGGGCGCCTACATCTATGGAGATTACGGGTCGGGCAGGATTTGGGCTCTACGGTATAATGCCACTAGTATTCCCATAAACGCTGAGCTCGCACACACCAGCCTTAATATTCCCTCCTTTGGCCTAGATCAAGAGAATGAGCTCTATATCTGTGCTTTTGATGGTTATATCTACAAACTGCGCGTGGTAGATGGCGCAACGGGAGCGCCATAGCAGCTGACCGA
>CAZKZX010000155.1:0-4811 GCA_964557335.1 uncultured Methanomicrobia archaeon
CTCCAAGATTATTCACTAACGATTATTTTTGACTTGGACCTGCTGGACCTGAAACCTTGCCCTGCTGGGCGGTTGACGTTTGCCTACTGGCAAACATTATGAGTATTTTAACACATTTTCAGGTAGAAATCAAGAAAAATTTAACCATGGCTTAACACGGTTTTTGGTGTTGACGGATTAGAAAATTTTGATATTGTGTGGCGTTGAAGAAGGATTGCTTTGTTAGATTATGGAAGATACCACACCCAAAACGTTGTTGGATGCTGTATACACGGAACTCGGCTACGAAAAAGGCGCACTTTTTGAAGCAAGCAAGGAACCTTCTCAATTTTCAAAAGTTGATTGGATAGAAAAGGGTGAATGGCTGACGCTTACGAGAGAAGTGGGGGCGGAAAAGATATTTTTTGTAGGGAATAATCCAGTTGTCATATTTGCCCAATCCAATGTAAATGACCCAGAAAAATTACGAGAGCTTTTTAATAATATCTGGTGTATGTCCCGGCCGAGACTTCTCTTTCTTGCTACACCAGGCGAATTAGCCGTTTATGATTTAGCGAATCAACCCGCCAAATCGCAAGAGGACTGGCAAAAACTTAAACCTCTGGAAGCGGCTCAATCTGCAAATGAGGTAGCAAAAAAATTAAAAGCATTTCGACGGGAACAGCTTGAAACAGGTCGTCTTTTTGAGGAATATCGTTTTGGTGACTTAAAGAATCGAGCAGATAAAGCTCTGATTCGTGACTTAAAGGAGGTAAGAAAAGAACTTATAGAAGAAGGACTCGATGGCGAAAAAGTAAAATATGCCCATGCTTTAATTGGGCGTTCCATTTTTATTCGATATCTTGAAGACAGAGGAATCCTTATTCCTGAAGATTTTCAGGATCTCGCATCGAAAAAGAAAGAATGGAAAACCATTTTAGAAAATAAGAATCCTCGTACAGGTATAAATCTTAGTGAACTCAATTCTCTTTATGCCCGGGTATTATCTGATAAAGATTTTACTTTTGCTTTATTCGAAAAGTTGGCAAAAGATTTTAATGGAGATATGTTTCCTGATATTGAGCAGGAAAAGGAGATTGTTACCCAAAAGCATCTTTATCTGGTTCAAGATTTGTTATTTGGAGATGTTGGCAAACAAAAGAATCTGTTTTTCTATGCTTATCAATTCAAAATTATTCCAATCGAATTGATTAGCAGCATTTATGAAGAATTTTATCATCCAGAAGCAAGTGAAGAAAAGAATATGATAAAATCTTCTGAAGGGGCATATTACACTTCGCCAGCATTGGTTGAATTTTTGGTAAATCAGGTTTTAACCCCTGAACGGTTAAAGACAACCCCAAGAGTCCTTGACCCCGCCTGTGGGTCAGGGATTTTTTTAGTAGAAGCCTTTCGCAGAATTGTCAGGCACCGTAGTTTAGAACTTGGTAGAAGGCCAAATTTCAAAAATTTACAGGTAATACTTCGTGAACAGATTGCTGGAATTGAAATTAATCCAGAGGCAATTCGTATTGCTGCATTTAGTTTGTATCTTGCCATGCTGCATTATCTGGATCCTCCGAGCATAAGAGAACAGATATACGAAAGAGGTAATCGCTTGCCGAATCTGGTTTTCAAAGAAGGTAAACAAAAGAAAAAATCGTATAATACTCTTTTGGCAAAAAATGCTTTTGATTCTGAGTATATTGAAAATAATCCTATTTTGCAGAAGTCATTTTTGTCAAATTGTTTTGATATTGTCATAGGAAATCCACCGTGGGGAAGCCCGGGACACAAAAAAGAGGATAAAGAAGCACGAGAGGCAAATAAAATCGCTGTCGGCTGGTGTAATAAGAGGAAATTACCCATTGGAGATCAGGAGAGATCTCAAGCTTTTATATGGAGAACTTTAGATGCTCTAAAACAAGGGGGATACGCAGGATTGCTCGTATCAACAGGAATATTATTTAAACACCACAAAAATAGCGTTAATTTCAGAAGATTATGGCTTTCGAAAAACACTTTAACTGATGTTTTTAATTTTGCGCATACAAGGAAAGTTTTCTTCTCTGGAGCAATATCACCTTTTGCAGCAATTCTTTTTTATAAAAAAGAACCTCAAAATACCAGGGTAAATTACTGGATATCTCGAAAAGTATCTATAGTCGAGAATCTGATTTCTGCAATCTTTTATAAAAATGATTTAAAAGTGTTACCTTATGAAATTAACGAACTTGAAAAATATCAGACATGGAAAATATTCTGGTGGGGAAGTCGCTTTGATAAACAACTTATAGAATATCTAAGGAGATTCAAAACGTTAGAGACATTCTCTAAAAAAGGATTGTTTGGGAGGGGCTACGACGAAAGCGAAGGAAAATATCCCAGCGATTGGCTTAAAAATTATAAAAAATTACCAATTGCTCATTTTGTACGTTATGGAACAATAAAAGATTCCCACCTTGAATCACCTCCTAATAAAGTCAATCGAAGAGGTTTAAAAGAGATTTACTCAGGGCTTCGCTTATTAGTTAAGAGAGGTATCGAAGAAAAGAAAGGGTTATACGGGAAAATAATTGCGAGGCTGGGAAAAAAGGACTTTTGTTTTACAAACGATATTCATGGCATAAAATTGACATGTGATGAGGAGTGGAAGTATAAAATTATTTTAGGAATTATTTGGTCTTCCCTTGCAAGGTATTACTTCTTTTTAACAACTAGTAACTGGGGTATATGGCATCATGAGATTCATCTTGAAGACGAACTAATGCAATTGCCTATTTGTTTCCCTGTATCAACTTCTTTGAAAGAGCGAATCGTAACTATAGTAGATAAATTACAGACTTCTACTCCAGAAGAAGCAGAAGATATCTTTCAAACTAAAAAAAGACGAAATGTTCTATCTAAAAAAGAAATTGCTCAATTAGAAAAAAAATTGGATGAGGCCATTTTTGAACTTTATGAATTAAACGATGCTGAAATCGATCTAATTCGGGAGATGTGTGAAATAGGTTTGCCCTATTATTATTCGCCAGGAACAAGTATAGGAGTAAAGCCTGTATTAACTGCTGGCTCTTTGCCAGAGAAGACAGAAATGGCAGATTATGTAAAAATATTCAGCCAGTGCTGGGAAGCTTATATTGATACAAATACAGAATTTTGCTGGCAGGTTCATCAGTCGGATAAAACAGATTCTATGATTGCCTTGGAATTTTTGATACAAAAGAAAGGGGAAAAGGCAAAGCAGCCAGAGCAACTAAAATCATGGAATGAGGTATTAAAGGAATTGGAGGAAAATCTAACACAACCTTTTTATAGCTCACGTATTTACCTTGAAGGCATGGTCCGAGCAGTTACAAATGATTATGTTATAATAATCAAGCGAAACGAAAAAAGGCTCTGGACACGGAGTATGGCCCGTGAAGATGCGGAAGCAACATTGTTTCAAGCAATAAATCGAAAATCGCGAGGGGCAGAAGCAGCTAATGAATAAACTTCCTTCTTCTGATAAGTTATGGCAAAGGCATGAACAGCTTGTTTTAAATGTTTTAGTGCTTTCACTTATTAAGCTTCAAAATGAAGATAATCTTCCGAAAGATGAACCAACACTCAATGAACGGCTTTATGTTTGTGCTCGTGAAGTCTGGAGTGAATTGAAAACTAATGAAAAACCAATATGGTCTTTGTGGCGAAATTCAGAAAATCCACCAAGAGAAAATAATGAAATTGGGCAAGAATGGACAAGAAAGAAACCAGATTTTCAATGGACTTTATCAGATATACAAGAAGGAGATCCTGCAAAAGCAATAAGAGGAGAATATACAATTGAATGTAAGAGATTAAGAACAAAAACAAGATCTTGGGATTTTATCGACGAATATGTTGTAAGTGGAATTATAAGATTTCTTGCAGAAGAGTATAAGTACGGGAACGGAACCTCATCAGGAGCTATGATCGGATATATTCAAAATATGGAATACGATGAAATCTTAAAACAAATAAACACAGTTATTCAAAACCGAAAAGATTATGATATCCCAAATATTGAAATTAGTGAAAAGGGAGATGAAATCAGGAAAGGAAATCATACTTTAAATCGGAAAAAAGTTAATCCTTCAATTTTTGATTTACGTCATATTTGGGTGAGTTTGAGGAATTGAAAAATTTTATGCTGGGGAAGCAATTTACAATCGCGTGACCTGACCTTGCCCCATTTTATCCGCAAATTAATTTTCAGCAAACTCCGAATTTTGCAAAATAAATACCCACCAACGTAAAGTCACTTCGACTGTGCTCAGGACAGGTTGCGCAGGAATGACAAACACCGCATTGCAACCCCCACTGGATACAGTATAATCTCCTCTATGTTCAGGAATATTTCCATAATCGGCGATGGTGCAATGGGCACTGTTCTGGCTATGCTGCTCTGCGAGAAAAGCATACCGACGCGTGGGTTCGACAAGCTCACCATAAAGATGTGGGGTTATGACCGTGAGCAGTTAAAACAGATAGAGTTAGGCCGTGAGAACAAAAAATTTCTGCCCGGCTATAAATTGTCTGAAACTCTGGTCTTTGAAAGCGATGATAATCGCATAATGGCCGGCGCCGATTTAATTGTATCGGCTGTGCCGTGTCAATTTATGCGGAGGATTTGGCGGAGGCTAAAAAATCATTTCCCAAAGAATGTCCCAGTTGTCTCGGTAGCCAAGGGCATTGAGAATGATACATTGCTGCGCCCGAGTCAGATTCTCGCTGATGTGCTGGGTGAGGGGGTCAGGTGTGTTGTGCTGAGCGGCCCTACCATTTCCGATGAATTAGCCAGAAGACTTCCA
>CAZKZX010000156.1:0-4353 GCA_964557335.1 uncultured Methanomicrobia archaeon
TGTTGCCATATAGGAGACGATACGTTTATCGGGCCCTTTGTAGAAATCCAAAGTGATGTCAAGATAGGAAAAAGATGTCGTATACAATCACATACTTTTATCTGTTCCGGGGTAGATATAGGAAATGGTGTATTCATAGGTCATGGGGTAATGTTTGTTAATGATAAATTCCCCAAAGCCAATAAAGACTGGAAACTATTAAAGACTTACGTAGGTGATGGTAGTTCAATAGGCAACAATGCTACTATCTTACCGGTAAAAATTGGCAAGAATTGTTTGATAGGGGCGGGAAGTGTAGTGACTAAAAACGTCCCGAATAACTCAATAGTCAAAGGAAACCCGGCAAAATGAACAAACATTTATGGAATAGAGCGAAACAATGTGATGACGCCCATTATTTACTTAATTGCATTTCTTGGTTTTTCGGAGAAGAAGAATTAAGGAACTGGGCTGATAGGTTATTAGAGAAAGCAAAAGAATTGTATGAGGAAGCCCTAAAATGATGACTTTTGTCATACCAACTTATAACGAAGAAACCCGCTTAGAAAGGTGTCTTTCAAGCATCAGAAACCAAACTATAAAAAGTGAGATTATGGTGGTTGACGGGGGTTCAACCGACCTTACAAAACAGATAGTTTTAGATTTTGGGTGTAAACTAATAGACAATCCTCTCAGAATAGCCGAATTTGGGCTAAAACAGGGCATCTTACAGGTTAAAACACCATATCTAGTGGTATTTGCCGCTGATAATGAATTACCCCACAAGAGCTGGGTTTCTGAGGTTTTAGCCATTTTCAAGATTTACCCCTATTTAAGTGCCTTGTGGGGAAGAATTGGCGCCTCAAAAGACGATCCCCCGATTACTAAGTATTTAGCACTCATCCAAAATGATCCTTTATGCTGGTTTCTTAATCCGCCTCATGTCTGGGGAGCTAATGGGTTAGTTTATAAAACGAAGGACATCCAACCGATTTTTGATGTAGAAGGGTATGTAGGGGATAATGACGCTTTTCAGACTTTAGTTGAACAAGGCAAGGAATTTTACTATATCAACGAACTTTTTGTTTATCATCACTACGCCAAGTCTTTAAAGGATTGCTTTAGGAAATGGTACAGAAACCACTCTCAACACTATCTAGGCCGTAAAAGAAATATGCGCTGGGCAGGGACGAACTGGAAATTGAAGGCGATCTTGTGGGTGTTTTATGCCATTTTCCTCTCCCTGCCCCATAGTATTTATCTTGCAATCAAGGACAAAAATAAATACTGGTTATACCATTTCCCAATGAATTTAACTCAGTTAGGAGCGTATATCTATGCTAAGTGTCGTTATACCTGTTTATAATTCAGAAAAGAATATTTTAGAGTTAATCCATAGATTAGGAAGAATTTTGAAAGATATGAATTTTGAAGTAATTTTTGTTGATGATGCCAGCACAGATAGGGTTCTTGAGTATCTAAGTTTTTGGGGGCATTTTTATCCTTGGTTGAAAGTAATAAGTCTTTCCCGTAATTTTGGTCAACAGGCAGCGACCACTTGCGGACTTCAATACGCCACAGGAGACGCAGTAGTAATTATGGATGACGACCTCCAAGACCCCCCCGAACTTATCCCTCAATTTATCGAGAAATGGAAAGAAGGATATGATGTAGTCTATGGAATAAGGGTTCGCCAAGAAGGGGGATTTAAAGCTTTTTTATATAAATCATTCTATCGGTTTTTTAATAAAATCTCCTACCAACCCATACCTATTGACAGCGGGGATTTCGGGTTAATGAGCCGAAGGGTGGTAGATTTAATTAACTCAATGCCTGAACATAGCCGTTTAGTGAGAGGTTTAAGAAGTTGGGTGGGGTTTAAACAAATAGGAATTCCTTACGAAAGATACAAACGTACTAAAGGCAAGTCAGGGTATAACCTTAAGAAACTACTCCAGTTTGTAATGTATAGTTTATTGGCTTTCAGCAATATGCCTTTATATGTTTCTTTTGCTTGTAGTATGGGAGCGTTGTTGTTAGCGATAACCAACAAGAGTTTGATATTGCTTGTCAGTAGCCTCCAATTATTCTGTTTAGGAATTTTAGGTAAGTATTTAGTCAGGATTACCGACGAGGTAAACAAAAGACCCTTATATGTAATTAAGGAGAAAATAAATTGCAACAAGTAGTAATCGGTGGGGGGATATACGGGTTGACAAAGGCTTACTTACTTTGTAAACAAGGCAAGGAAGTCATCTTATTTGAGAAAACCGATAGATTAGGCGGACTTGCAAGAACTACCGAAATAGATGGGAAACGCATAGAAGTTTATTATCACCATTACGATGCCGGGGATAAATACTTGTTTCATCTTTGTAAAGAACTTGGCATAGAAATAGAGTGGTTTCACGCCAAATGCGGGTTGATAACAAACACTTGGAATCCTTACAAGATATATAAAAATCTCATTTACCAAAAGTTCGGGCATACTAATATAAGTTTGCGCTGGGCTTTAAGTCGTCCCAAATTCTGCGGGAAGTTAGCATATATCAAAGGTTCTACTCAGGTACTTATAGATAGATTAGAAAGTGAAATCAAACGGATGGGTGGGAAGATACGTTTAGATACGGAAGTCCCCATTGAACCACCTAAAGATATGTTGGGTATATGTTGTGCCTTATTACTTTTGGACAGACCCCTTACTAAATACTATTGGCTTCCTGTTGCTGATTTGAGTTTTACTTTCGGGTTAGTAGTAGAAAGAAATGTAGTCTATCTTACCAAATATGATATGAACGCTGAAATACATTGTACCCAACTGCGCCGGATAAATCCTCATTTTAATATAGATTGGGTAAGGAAAGTAATTACTTTTCGTGATAAATTCGCCCAAGAGAAATTCCCGACTAAAGAAACCAGGGGTTTAGACGAAGCCATAAAAAGAGCCTATGTGGATACTGATACTAACGTTAATTTACTTTAGGAACGTCTTTCCGAAAAAAGGGCAGATAATACAAGGTTGCGATTTGGTACAGACTTATTATCATAAGTTTTTATATAAAAAAATGCTCCAAAGAGGTCAACTCCCGGTCTGGAACCCCTATATCTACAATGGCTACCCCTTCCTCGCCCACCCCTATAACGGCTTATTCTACCCGCCCAATCTACTTTTTGTATTCCTTCCCATTAACAAGGCCTACACTTGGGCCTATGTCTTGCATGTTTTTATGGCGGGGAGTTTTATGTACCTTTTAATGAATTACCTCTGCCCTCAAGCTGCGTTATTCTCTGCAATATGTTTTATGTTCAGCGGATTTGTGTGCAATCGCATCTGGGCAGGACATTATGAGATGTTGATTACAAGCGTTTGGATACCGTTAGTACTTTTAATGTATATTCAAGGACACCCTGTATTATGCGCCTTAGTTTTAACTTACCAATTCTTTGCAGGACATAATCAAACATCGCTTTTTACATCATTAATGTTGTTATTATACGCAATTTACAACTCTAATTATGTATTTCTCGCCCAAACAATAAGTTTATTTCTTGTTTTTTCCGCAGTTCAATGGATACCTACTCTCCACTTTTTACTTACTTCAACCAGAGCCAATGGGATTCCGTTTAAATATCGTATATACGGTTCGCTTCCTCCAAGCCACCTAATAAGGGCTTTTCTACCTCTTTATAACTTTTTGGAAACAGGGTTTTATGGCGATCCGGTTTTGGGTGAAGTCGCCTGGGAGCATACATATTATATCGGTATCTTACCTTTGATACTTGCTTGTATGTGGTTTAAACCCTGGATAATTTACTTTATCTTTTTAGAGTTAGTAGCAGAATACACTTTCAGGCAATTATGGAAAAGACATATTTTACATATTTAGCCATACTCGGTTTGTTTTTGGCGTTTGGGTTCTACAACCCTTTATATTGGTTGGTGTGTAGATTGCCACTCTACAAGAGTCTTAAATGGCCCGGAAGACACCTTATCCTAACCAACTTCGCCTTATGCGTGTTAGCCGGGTATGGCTATGCCAAATATCCTAATCCGTGGGTTATAGTAATAACCTTAATAGATTTGTTTTGGTATGGGAGCAGGTTCTTGTATCTGCGCAGAGAAAGTGATTTCTACCCGCCCCAAGCGATAATGGATTATCTTATGAAAAAACCCGGCAAAATACTGACCCTTTCGGTAAAAGACAACAAGACAGATTGGGAACCGGGAATACTTGAATTCCCCGCCAACGCTACCATACCAATGAATATCGTCAACATAACCGGCTACGACCCTTTTATAGTAAAAGAATACCACGATTTAACTAATAAACTGCAAGGGCTTGAAGGGTACGGACAGACTACAATTAAGTTAGA
>CAZKZX010000156.1:4363-4802 GCA_964557335.1 uncultured Methanomicrobia archaeon
ACGTAAATAAAGCATTACTGGATACTTTGAAAGTAGATTATATCTTCGCCCCCAAAGACAAAAACTTTGAAGGATTTAAACCGGTAGTTGAGACCAAGAAAGGAGTCTTGCTTGAAAGAATACTACGATAGGCTCTGGAAGATACCTAATAAGTTCGGGAATTGGACTGATGAGAATGTTAAATACCATATGAAGTTTTTCGCCCCCTGGATAGTAGGACATAATGTTTTAGATTATGGTTGTGGTAATGGGGATTTTATTTGGAAGATAAGAAAATATCCGAAAGAGTGGATAGGTTTAGATGTTTCTTCAGTGGCGATAAGACAGGCAGAAAGTAAAATCTCAGGACATTTCACTCTTTCTTTTGTTGGATCGGTATTTGAAACAATAATCTGTTTTGACGTTTTGGAACACATTTTAGATTTAGACGCAACCCTAG
>CAZKZX010000157.1:0-4748 GCA_964557335.1 uncultured Methanomicrobia archaeon
GCGATAGTTGTCTATTTCAGCTAAAAAAACATCTGGAGAGAGATTTTCGACTCTTACATCCATATTTGATCGCCTTCAGCTGCATGTCGCGTGCTTCTTCCGATGGTACCCGGTACGCTCCCGCGGTTGGTAAATAACCTCATCTGCAGGATTCCACGTGTCCCGTGGCGGGAGGTACGTGGCGAGCAATGCATTCAGCTGCGTTGCGTATGATGTAACATCTTGTACTACGGCCATGTAAACACCAGTAATTAATATTATTGCTATTGATCTGCTATTTATTATTTAGTTTAGATGCTAATAATTTTTGTGAATGTTTAAATCCATGCGCTGTATATCGCAGTTTACTAATTAACGATTTGCGTTATCATTAACGGTTTATATATTTATATATAAAGTTGCAGTTGCCTTGCTACGCAAACTGAGTTTTTGCCTCTTCTACTAATTAAAACTGATGAAGGATTCACAGCAGGAAGCATCTCGGAACGGGATACGCCGCGTCCGGCCAGCCTAGAAACTGCTGTGCCGTTATAGTGTATTCTTGCGCGATGTACTGATTAGCGCAGTTTATTGATTAACGATTTGCGTCCAGACAAAAAGAGGACATCACTCCGAGTAGTTTTTTTCCAAACACGACAGGATTTTCTTGCCTTGGAAGAAACATGAAACACCCCTACGCGAGGGGTGGCAAGTCTTCACGTCACGGGAGAACGCACCGCTTTTTTGATCGGCGCGTCTTTGATTTGGGCTGTGATCATAGCAACTAGTTCGAAAAAGTAAAAAAGGAGAGATTATTCCCTCCTCATGCCGATACCACGATTGTGCGTGCACCGCGATCACCAAGACGCTGCTTCTTGTCTGAGGTCCATATGAGAATCGCACCAAGCAAGAATAGGATCGGAATAAAGTCTACGTACAGCAATAGAGTTCGCACGAAAGCATCTACGTAGCCGATCTTTGTGCCATCCTCTTTTAGCACTTTGATCTTTACAGCCATTTTGCCAACGGTCTGACCATATGCCCCTTGAAGTAGCGTGAAGTAGAGAAAAATGATGATGACAGATATTAGCCCTCCGGCTGATGCAAAGATGCTTGGTGTTACTGACACGTTTTGAAAGTTGCCGTTGGTAAAGTTCCCAGTGAACATCGGTACATTAAGTGGTGCCGTTATTATGCCGGAAATAATGGCGATAATGATGCCATCAATGAGTAGTGCGATAAATCGTATACCGACGCTTCGGTACTGCAATGTAGGAGCTTGCGGCGGTCGCGAGGGCATCGTAGCAACAGGTTGTTCATTCATGTTAGGTTTCACCTCCTTTAACAAATTATATACCACGCGGGCAGTTAAGCATTTCTCTTTGGTCCTTCATTAGAATTCCAATCATCGATCAAAGAGCGTTTTTTGGCGTAGTCGTCGCGAGAAGCGGAAAGCTCATCGAGCACTGCTATAAGATCGGCACAGTACACGACGACGCTGCCAGCTGTACGGCTTTCTGCATGCTGTGACTGTTCGCCGGCGTCATAGCTGATGTTGACATATTTTCTTTTATTATATTATACGGAGGGATGATGTAACCCTTACAGGATAAAATCGAGCGTTTTATTGCAGATGAACAAGGCGAATCCTATCGCTGAGCCATGCCACCATTGGATGTTCAGAGGATCGATAAAAATAATGAGTAGCGCCAAAGTACAAGCACTCGGAAATTACACTGATTTTCTGAAAACAGAGGGAGGTGCAATCTTGGCTGAGCTTGACCGGTCCCATGCTATAGGTGGACGAGTGAGTTTCGTCTGGCCCTTCGAGCAAGGAGGTTAGTATGGTTGAAAGACTAAATCGCGCCAAGTGGTCGCATACTTCTCGCAGCCCATTGTCTCTGAACTGTAAATGTACCGATGTGGCGTTAGGTTTGCACGACCTGATAGAGCTGCAGTTCCTGATATCAACACCCGAACGGATCAAACGAATGTCAGATGGATGTAGGTGGATATAGATGGTTACTCCTTCAGCATTCTCATATTTCTTAACAATGTTCCACATCTGAAGGCTTGACAGGCTAAACACCATTGAGCCTCTGGGATTTTTTGTGTGAATATTTATATATTTTCCGAAAGCAACTCCAGAGTTTCACGAGTGACGATAATTCTCCGTTGTTTTTCCCACCCTTAGCCTAGGTGATGCTCAAAATTGGTTGTGCAGCTCGAGGTCCTGAGGTCGTATATATTCAATAGGTCACTGACGCGCATCCCGGTGCTAGAGGATGCGCACCATGTGCTACTTTAATGTGCTTTTAGAAAATGTAAATCACGTTTGATTTCAACTTCACGCCACAACTCTTGGAATTTTCCATTACAAACTGTGCTGCGCGTTAGCATACGGATGTTCAAGCCGTGTAACACATTTTACGGCGCAAGACATTTTAACGTTGTGCCCATAGTCATTTAATACCACCTTTTGTAATGTAAAGTGGGGAGGCTTGAAATGTTAGCGCCTCTTAATCTCTTAAAGGAGCTGAAATACGTTGTCTGAAGATGAATTAAAAAAGAAGATAGCAGATATAAAGAGGGAGAAAGAGGAACAAATGGAAGAAGAAAAGAGGCAAGCCGACGAATTTCTTAGACGTGCTTACATAGCGGTGGAGGGCAAACCAAACACATACGTCGATATGGACAAGATAGCCCAAGAACTTAGCTACGATCATCACATACTCAACGACGTATCGGACTATCTCGAAGGTAAAGGATTTATTGAAAAAACTGTAATTGGCTTGACGGTTCTTACAGACGACGCAGTGAGATATGTTGAGAACGAATTGATATGATATACGCTCGAACGTTTCTCACGAGGAACAACGTTCCACGTTACTGTTAACATCAAACTCACGACGTAACGTACATATGGGATGTCATAGCTAAAAAAACGAGAACTCGAATCAAAAGACCGCCTCATCGCACAACGAAACAATGGGAAGTGAGTTTTAAACCATAGGAGCTGTTACGCCTATCGACACACTCACCTGCTTCGTACGTTCTTCGCCAAAGCGAGAGATCGACAAGCCTACAACAACTATAAGTATTGAAAAGCCAGCCATTTAAATAAGCTTCCACGACTTAAAGTTCCGCGCCGACGATCGTATGAGTTGTAGTAACCCCGTTTATGGCCCTTATTGTATCGACGCTGCTGCTGAGCGCATGGAGCCCTTCCACTTCAATAATGACTAAAAAATCATATTTTCCAAATGTGTGGTATACTTCTCTCACTTCGCTCAGTGCAAGGAGCATCTCGTATACGTATCGCTCCTCTCCTAACGCTACGTCTACCATTGTAACTCCCACAACCATAGTATCACTTGCTTAACGTACAGACGGGCGAAAGATACTTAGAAGTTATGGTGGTAAAATGCCCCTTTTGAGAGCTAAAACTACATTAAAATGAAAATAACAACATTAAATCAGTCCAAGATATCCCTCTCCTACATTGAACGCGATCCCATGATCGTGAGAGCCTCGTACCCCATAACATAATTATTTTCATTCTGACGTGGCGTTCCGAGTGAAACGTCGATCGCAAGACCCCAGGTGTTTCTCTGCCTCTGAGGCGATAGTTTGCAATCATAAAAAAGGATTTAGATATTTCACATTATGAAGTTAACTTCTTAAAGTTCTACTTTGTCATGCACATCCCACAGGGCCTGATCTCTACACTACAAATAGGTCGCCGTCGTCTGAATATTTGAGTGGCCTAACAGCAGCTGCAAGCTGCCGGCATCAACACCGGATTATGTGATAGCATAGCCGTGTCTGAAGGTATGTGGGCGAACAAGTCCAATTTAAAACTCAATTGTATCGTCAAAATTACTTCTTACTTTACACCCAATTGATTTTCTAGATTTGTAACTCTCTTATCTAAATTTGTAATTCTCTGGCTCTGTATGTCTATAATTTTTACCAGATTTTCTATATTCAAGGTTATGCCGTCAAGACCATAGGATATATCTCTAAGCTGTGGCGATTCCCAATCTATTTCAGCTATTCTTCTTATCTCATTGTTCCGGAACGCAATATTCTTTTTTATTGCTTCAATTTCATCGTTCGTCATAGTACACCTTTCCTTACTGTTGTACTAAAAACAGCTAACTTGATTACCTTAATCCTTGGAATCATGACCCGATTAAGTAATTTGTTAAAACCCACTTTGATTTGTGTATTTCTCAAGTCCTCTTCTCTAAATTGTAAATACACTTGGGTAGTGTTGAGGTTGCCATGTCCACAGAACAGCTGCCTCTCCGTATAGCACATCAGAATGACTAAGCGTATGCAACCCAGTGCCGTAAGCGGTGCTGGTGAGGCGACACTCATTTATTGATATATTGTTATTTTTTTGAATTTTTGCTATGTAACGCCAGCAATTTTTATGATTATATGGCGCTTATAATCCATTTAGTTCTTCGACACAGCCGCGCACCTCCTCGCCACTTGCGCGCTGAACCTCCGGCTCGAACACGGGTCCAGGCCGATCGCAGACGGGGCAACGCTCGAGCATCTGTGCTCTTACGGTATATGAGCGAATAATCGACACGCAGCGTCTTCACAGCGAACGAGAGATGCAGTAAGGAGCGTTATAAATCCGCATCCGTTGCGCGGATACTGTCTTACAGTCTTCATGTGACTCCATCACCGACGCGGGACACGTGTGGTAAACGAGGTTGTGCAAACTCAAAACGCAAAAACCTTATTGGTGTAAA
>CAZKZX010000158.1:0-4733 GCA_964557335.1 uncultured Methanomicrobia archaeon
TTATAGCACGTTAAGACTAAAAATGTGATGTTTGAACGACGTGATAAGTAAACACTTTCGTAAGCTTTTCCGTATCCTGAGGTAAGCTCTCTTCGGCCCCTGATAGTAATATGTGGAAAGTATCATCTATTGAGGCAAAAACATTAAGCAGCCCCTAACCGCTTAGCGGCTACAAGGCCGGCTGCTTTTATCGCAGTTACTAACATTACAAAAGAGTCAAAGTCAATTTCTGTTCAGTACTAGTACAATTTTATTCCAGTATGATGAGAGTGGAAGCAGTCTACAGCTCGAACCATTTTCAAATCATGTTATTCCCGAGGTAATGTTTATAAAAAAGCTTACAGCATAAAAAAAAGGGGCCCACACCTCCAAACGCTTATGGGTTTAATAAATAGATCTCCGTATTTAGCGCTGTTGCAAGGGGTTGATATCTTCAAGCGTATGAACTCTGGCTTTGTGCTACTTTTATTCTTATTTTTTTCTTTACAAAGCAATCACGACTTGCTCCTCGTTGCTTGGAGTATACTTGGAGTACCATAGGATACGTTGGGATTCACGCCTGGCGTTAAATAGATCGATACCTTTAGAACGAATAGAACTATTTTAGCAATAACTTTTTGTTCCAAAAAGCTATTTCGATGTTAATTCAATTATTGTGCGGGTGTCTTTACATGGCTATTGAAAGTCCTACGTATACGGTTGAAAAAAAAGACAATGATATTGAAATTAGAAGATATTCTAAATATATCTTAGCTCAAGTCGACGTGGAATCGGACTTTGATGACGCCTTGAGGAAAGGGTTTGAGATACTAGCTCATTATATCTTTGGAGGGAACAAGAAGCGGCAGCAAATCCCCATGACGGCGCCTGTATCTGAGGAAAGAGTATCAAGCTCCGAGAAGATACCTATGATCGCCCCGGTTACGGCGGAAAAGATATCAATGACTGCCCCGGTGACAGAGGAACAAACTGGAGAACGTGTGTACCGCGTTTCCTTCGCCATGCCATCGAAATATTCGCTGGAAACTCTCCCGGAGCCACAGGATAAAAGGATCACGTTTAAAGTTCTCGAGAGCCGCAGAACGGCCGCGATACGCTTCTCCGGACGCGTAAACGAGAATCTTGTACAAAAAAAGATCGAAGAACTCAAGACTTGGCTTTCAAAAAATGACATTACGCAAAAATCGAATTTTGTCGCAGCATTTTACAATCCACCATACATACCTGGCATCTTCAGAAGAAACGAGATCATTGTGGACATTTGATTATATCTTAAAAGTAATTTATACACTATCGTGCGACTCTCGTATTGAGCGAGACAGCATCATTGTTGCCTTTCTGTGGTATTATATAGGGCGATGCGAGAGTATATCAAGTAACGACGGTTGCAGAAACCACCGGCTAGCAGTAGAGTGGTAGAATCGCAATCAATGTACTAGTATGAAAGGAGAAGAACGGTCGTACCTCTTGACGGCAATGAAGGCCATCAACTCTTAGCGCGATTCCATCGTATCAATAATAAAGATTCAATCCCTGGCAACTCTTTTACTAAATAATTTATAGTTTATGAGTCTTTGAAGTCATTAATTTAAACGTTGATCTAAAAAACAGCCTTTCGTGAAGTTAAAAACGTTTCATTTACGATTGCGTTGCTTTTTTAAAGTGTCTACGTGTGTACTGAAGCAATGAGTTGTTGTTTAATCACAACATCCTTCACAGAAGTAAACTATACGATGCCTCCCTGCATCCCCCGTAACCTCCACTTTCAATAACTTCCCGCCTATTTTAAAATGAAGTCTCCCGCACAAGGAACACTTTTTAGGCTTTATAGTATCTACGAACGTTGGAATTAGTTTGAAATTGCACTGCATCTCTCCGTCATCAACGTCACGAACTGTTAAGATACTAACATTTCTATCGTTATAGTCCGGATATTCTTCGGTTGGGTAGTATATGGATTCCTGAACCCGATTCACAAACTCATAAAACAAGGTCAGCGCGTCATAGCTAAGTTTAAGCTCTTTCTTGGGGTTCATTTCGCTATACCAACCACAAATTGGACATTTTCCTTCGATGAGTTCTTCATCGTTAATGCACTCACTACAACGGGGACATTCGAACTCCATACAATACTCCTGTTAATGGATATAGGATTAAGCTTAAAGTAACATCACAGCCACCGAAATTACTGTAGTCCATAAGCCATCATCGGTCACCACAGCCGACTTTGAAATGTTGAAGGTCTCTTTAGGTTCAGAGTCGGTCCACGTATTGTACATGCTGGAAGCTAATTTTTCGGCATATTCGCCAGACGCGTCGCTTGTTTCACCAAAAGCGTGGTGCTCGGAAATATAGCCGAATTTTTCCGAGCCATTAGGTATGGCACATCCTAGGGAAGCAGAAACTCTTCTGTTTGGTTCATTCGAGGAATTTCTTGACATAACACAAAAAACCACCTCGCCGGGGATTAATTCTTTTAACCCTTCGCCTTTGTCAATTATTTGGCAATTTGGAGGCAATATTGAACTTACCATCACTAAATTAAATTTTTCAATTTCAGCATCTCTCAGCGCCATCTCGAAACTCTCGAGATGTTCTCTATGCCTTCCAGCACCATTTGTGAAAAATATTTTTCTCGGTAATAATCTCATCTTGATTATCAAGCTCCTGTTCTGTTTTATTCTAATTATATAGCAAAGCATATCACCCCGTAAGTATTGTAAGCACTTATGCAAAGGATGTTGCTTGAGATAGTAACTTTGATAGTAGCAGTAACCATTTTTACGGTTTTATTGCTCGCCGTAAGTCTGGCAGGCATTGGATCACTGGGCTATGTACTTGTAATAGTTGCATTTCTAATAGTTATAAGCATCGCTGGGGTCAAGATTGCAAGCTACGAAGCAACGTCGGGGTAGTATATTTTGGCTTATATGTGCTCTTTTTACTAGTTAAGTTTTAATGCAAAATAACTTTTCTTGGTGAAAAACAATGGATGTCAGAACGAAGAGTATCCAACTTAACACAAATCCCGGTGTAGACGTTGTCGATATAACGGACAAAGTCCATCAAGCGTTAAGTGAAAGTGGATTGACCGACGGTATAGTCACGGTGTTTGTTCCTGGCTCTACAGCATCTGTCACGACTGTCGAATATGAACCCGGATTGGTAGCTGACATTAAGAGGGCATTTGAGCGGATCGCTCCACGAGATATACACTATGACCACGATTACAGATGGCATGATGGCAATGGACATTCGCACATTCGGGCGTCATTATTAGGACCGAGCGTAACTATTCCATTTACAAAGAGGGCATTAATGCTCGGAACGTGGCAACAAATTGTCTTTGTTGAGCTTGATGTGAGGCAAAGGAATCGGACAGTAATAATTCAAATTATAGGGAATTAATGAGGCTCATATCGAATTGCAGCCGTGCCGCTCTCTCGAGGGCTTCCGTAAGGATATAGGCCTCTTCGAGATTTGCTCCTACTGTAAGCGAACCGTGATTTTCCATAAGCACCCCGTTATGGCCTTTTACCCCCTCAGATACAAGCACACCCAATTCTGCACTGCCCGGCGTAGCATAAGGGATTAGAGGTACGTAGTTTAAGAGCTGTCTGCACTCAACCTCTACTGGACTGATTCCGTGTTTGAGGCATGCAAGTATCGTTGCATAATGAGAGTGGGCGTGAATTACAGCTTTAGCATCAGTCGTTCTATAGATCGCAAGGTGCATTGGCAGTTCACTTGATGGTCGTGCGCCGTCGATATGTTGTCCGTCAAGCGTAATAGCTGATACTTGGCTCTCTTTTATCCTGTACTTAGGAATCTTCGAAGGGGATATGTAAACAACACTCTCATCTCTAGTGCTTACATTCCCGCCTAACGATGAAGTAAGGCCTTTTTCATAAAGCATCTTTACGTACTTCACAATTTCATTTTTCAACATCGCCACCTGTTTTTAGATGATAGGAAAAGTCAAAATGCAGTAGACGCACATTTTCGGCAGTTCTCTAGCGAGTCACATACTAATTATAGTCCCTATTTATAGTCACTATTTTCTGTAAATTGAGTAACATTTTTTTAACTGATTAATGTATTTAACAGCAATCCAACAGCTAGCTCCATTGCGTGTTGCATAGCGGTATCACTTTATCCTGAAGGCGTCACGCTTTTATACTACAATTAATAGCCCAACTTTAGAACATTGACCATAATCACTACTATCATTCCAAGTCCGACCATTTTAATTATCGATATGATGTAGCTTTGTTTCGATATGAAGCCTGAGTAGAAACCCAATACTGTGAGCGCTATAAGGCTTAAAACAACTGAAATAAGTGGTGAGCCAGTTGAAAGAAGGTACGGTGATATTGGAACCAAGCTTCCGATGAAACTCGATACTCCGTGTGCGGCTGAATCCCGTATGATCTTCCTCCTCGTTAAGGATTCTATATACGTGTTTTCCAGTTTTCTTAGCAGTGACTTCTCCGTAATTGTGAGCTTCCCATACTCCACAGCGCTCTCGGCAAGGTATGCGCCAAGACTATTTGTCATAGCTAAAGCAATTGCACCGCCTAATGCAGCCCCGACCACAATAGAATTTCCGACATTTCCTATGGAAACTCCAATAATTATGCCAAGCGTGGCAAGCAATCCATCGACAGCTCCAAGGATGATATACCTTCCTTCTTCTATGTTGAAATTCATAAAATTTTAAAATTTTGCGCTTT
>CAZKZX010000159.1:0-4692 GCA_964557335.1 uncultured Methanomicrobia archaeon
CGAGGCAGTGAGCAATGGCAGTGAAGATGTTAAAGTGACGGCAAAAGAGGCATTAGTAAGAATTGAAAAGCGAATATAATGCCCGTTCTTAGAAGATCGCGAACGATGTTAAAACCCCTCGTAGATCGCGCCCTCTATTAGATTTCCCCCCTCTAAACTTAGTTTACAGAAAATACTATATAACCCGCTCTGCAGCAAAAAGCCCGAATCTCTTGCCGTCTCAATAAAACATTAATATCAGTAAGGATGTTAGAGGATTGCACAAACGTGGTGCGTCGATAAGAAAAGATACAACGTGGGGTAATAATAATGGTCAAGGTATTAACGCTTGGTATTGTCGGAACGGTGTTAGGGATCCTGGCTGGCATTTTCTACATCACAATTGCCGTTTTCTCTACGCCGCAAGAGCTTACTTCGGGGCTTACAGCATCCTATTATTATACTGTGGGGATAGCTGCACTTGTTTTTGCATTTATCGGGACGGGTGGCGCATTGCTTGGAGAAAGGGGATTGCCTTCATTTCTCTTAATGCTAAAATATTCTTACCTCGTACGCGAAAAGACGATTGCTGTTGTGTTGCTGATAATAGGTGCGATTGGAATATGCTTAACGACCTCGCTATTTGGCCTTCCATCGGCGATTTTGTTCGTTATTGCAGCTGTTAAAATTTGGAGAAGAAAAGATGAAACCGAATCAGAGGACGAAACGAGTGAAGACGAACAAGAGATGGATACGGTCACTTATTGATTTTGTTGTTGTACATCAACACTGACAAACAAAAATCTAATAGAATTTAAAAATGCTCTCCGTTGTCTATCTTCTTCATTGATTGTACGATTCCATTACTCGTCATATAATGTTGTAAATTCGCAGCGTATCGTTCTGAAGAAACAACGTGTTCTTGACCGTAAAACTTTAAGCCATGCACTAACAAAAATTGACGCGGGCGATGTTTAAAAATAACTACTGTACCGTATGGTGCTTTCTTTAGGAGTTTGAGTAGGCACTTCGCCAACGACTTCTTAACGACGTTATGAAATAATAGTGGTGCTTAGCTGAAAGAAATTAACGCACTTAACCTCCTTTTTTATTGTTTTAGTTTCTCTTCGAAGTATTACAACAAAATGGTTGGTTGTTATGCAGTAGGTTTTTGCTACACCTCTAAACTGAAGTTTGGGAAATCCGAGCTCAGCAGAAAATAGGCTAACAATCGCGTAACGATAGACGTATCCGCTCACTACGTATGCTAAAAGAGCATAAGTCTTATTTCTGCTCACGTTACTTTTTTTTTGGAATATAAGGGTATAGAGGGTTTCTTATAAGTCACAACACAATGTTCGATGTGGATGCTACCCTAAGCTATTACAATAACTAAGAGTCCTTAAGGGTACTTGATTCTTAGAGATGAGCTATAAAAATAACAACTCTCCTAATGCTACGACGTTTCACTTATCAGCTTACAACCTTCAGTTTGTGCAGTGCTCGTCATATGCATAAATCTTCTTCCTTGTGAGTTATGTTGTGTGGATTGGCGCTCGCACATCCCGTGAAAGCGCCGCTCTATCTGAGGCAATCATCAAAAAGGCAATCAAAATATGATGTGGCCGTTTTTCGTCACCGCAAGTGTCTGCTCGAAGTGCACTGCTAAGCCGCCACTCGACTCAATTGTTGCCGGATATTCTATTAGCACGCCGTATTTTATCAGCTCATCAATGCTCTCAATATTGTCATTATGTCCACCAGGTAGCCACCTCAAGGCAAAAGGCATTCGCCCGTAGTTTGAAATTAGGGACGACGCGAAGTTTCGTGACTTAACGTCTAGATTCCGTAAGTCGACGCCTACTTTCACGGAATATGTCTCAGTACGAGTTGCAGTAGTTTTGCCAACTCCGTCAGTCAAAAATACTTCGATAGCCACTACATCGCCAGCTTGCAAAGTCGCGCCCCCTTCTTCAAAACAAATTGGAATACTAACGTTGCCGTGGAGCGTATACCTTTCAAGAGTGTGGCCTCTGCAAGAACAAATCGGCCTGAACCCTGTTGAGGTAATCAAGCTTTCGATCTTTTCGGCTATAGTGCTCGTCGCTACACCGTGTCTAACACTGAGAATCCCCTCGTTTAATGCTTTTTGGGCGGTGCTAATCATTTCCGAGTTGTTGTTCGTCTCAATCTCACAAGTAATCGCTCGATCGACAATGTAGCCACCAATATGCGCGCCTAAGTCAATTTTAAGTATATCTGCTTTTTCCACCTGGGCTGTGTCATCTGCAGATGGTGTATTATGAGCTACTGCACCATTCACAGACACGTTGGATGGAAACGCCGGAATACCCCCACGGCGTACAATCTCGTTCTCAGTTAGCTCTGCAATATCAAGAACGGACATTCCCGCGCGCAGCAAACGCGTAGTTTTCTCGAGCGTGTTCTTGACAATTTGTCCGGCTTTTTTATAGTATCCCAGTTTTTTCGACAACGCGCTCATACCCTGCCCCCCTCCTTACTATGATCTTGTTGACAAGGTCTACTACAGTTGACGGCCCGTAAAGTGACGCTCCTCCATCGAGTATGCAGTCAACGTTTAGACTAACGTCCCGAGCATTCATAGGCGCTTCAAAATTTGTAATATTTGCGCTCGTTGAAGTTATAGGTGATCCTACAGCAGTAATCAATAACTGAGCGGTCTTGTGGGATGGATAACGAATACCTACTAACTGAGATCCTGCCGTCAAAATATCAGGAACTACCCCTCTTTTCCTTAGAATTACTGTTATAGGCCCTGGCAGCAGATTTTTTAAGACGTCAAAATCATCAATAAAAGCTACTTCGTCGATCATTTTAAAGCTTGAAACAGCAAGCGAAATCGGCTTTGCCCCCATTCTTTTTAGAGCTATTACCTTGTCTACAGCAGGCTCCTGAAGTGCGAGTGCACCCATACCATACACTGTTTCTGTAGGATACGCAACGACACCCCCAGACCTTATAATATCTACCGCAGTGTTAACGTCTTTAGTACATTTTGTGGTCAAGTGTCATTCACCCCTCTCATTTCTCTAGCATTGCTCTGCGTAGATGCAAGTCATTGTGAGCAAGTGTCTAGTGCAAAGCTCAACTAATATACGAAAAATTAAGTGGAATATAAGCACAGTGCGTCATTTAATGCTTCTTTTTGACTTCAGCAATATCTCCAAGCGTCAAGTTCCCCGGTCTTTTATCGCGTTCGACTTTTTGTCCGCCGGTATCGATGAGCAGTTTTATATTAAGCGCTTTTTCAAGCTTCTTTCGTAATCTATCATCTGGGGCAAGCTCTTTTCTCTCAACCTTTTTTATTATTAGCGTTCGCTCCATAATTTGAGATGCAAGGCCCTCCTGTGTGAGTCCTGCTTTTTCACGTGC
The DNA here is from genome assembly GCA_964557335.1 of uncultured Methanomicrobia archaeon. Classification (GTDB taxonomy): domain Archaea; phylum Halobacteriota; class Bog-38; order Methanoflorentales; family Methanoflorentaceae; genus DASPRZ01. Next base: position 3,394 of record CAZKZX010000159.1, read on the forward strand.
ATCTCTTACCAGTTGATCGAATTCTGGGTCAAGTTCCCCTTGTATCTGCGTGTAGATATCTCGGTAACGTGGGCGCGTTTTAACCATTACCCTGTGACCTTTTGACATCCTTTTTAATTCGATCCCCCTCACTTCTGTGCCGAGCCCTGCACACGAAGAGCACGTTTCAAGCTCTGCGCCCTCAATAGACACCCTTTTTGCCTTTCCTGCAATTTCCCTACCGCATAGTTCACAATGCATGACTTTCCTCGAAAAAATATTATATAGCATGCCATATTAAATATTATTCGGGGACTACACAGTGGAAGACTCTGTTGACGAAGGTGAAAGGAAAGATAACGACTTTTCAGAATACCTGCTCGACCGCGTTCGTCAACTCGAGGAACGCAATCTTAAGCTTCGTGAAGTAAATCGTAAGATCGAAAACGAAAAGAGATCAGCCGAAAATCAAAAGGTAAGGTACGAACGGGAAGTTCGAAAGCTTAGGAGCGAACTCGAAAGATTAAAGAGCACGCCATTGCTTGTAGGCACGATTTTAGATGTGTTAGATGACAAGAGAGTAGTGATCAAGAGTTCCACAGGGCCGAAATTTGTCGTAAATGCCTCACAATTTATTGAAGAAGAGCTCATTTCGGGTGCGCGTGTTGCATTGAACCAGCAATCACTGGCTGTGGTTGGGGTACTGCCCTCATCTAAGGATCCCATTGTCTATGGCATGGAAATAATTGATTCCCCGAGCGTTTCTTATGACGATATAGGGGGCTTAGAATCGCAGATTCAAGAGATAAAAGAGACGGTAGAACTGCCGCTTCTCAGGCCGCAGCTATTTGAGCGAGTCGGAATAGATCCGCCAAGAGGTGTGCTCCTCTACGGCCCACCCGGTACGGGTAAGACCCTTCTTGCAAAAGCAGTTGCCAAGCATACCGAGTCTGTGTTCATACGAATCGTCGGGAGTGAACTTGTACAGAAGTACATTGGTGAAGGCGCGAGACTTGTGCGCGAACTTTTTGAAATGGCAAAGGAGAAGACCCCGAGCATCATCTTTATAGATGAGCTCGATGCGATAGGAGCAAAGCGCCTTGATAGTGCTACTTCAGGTGACAGGGAAGTTCAGAGGACCCTCATGCAGCTCCTCGCTGAGATGGATGGTTTCGAATCCCGAGGAGAAGTGAAGATAATTGCAGCTACGAATAGGAGCGACATACTCGATCCTGCACTTTTAAGGCCGGGGAGATTTGATCGCCTTATTGAGATTCCACTGCCATCGTATGAGGCACGAATATCTATTGTAAAGATTCA
>CAZKZX010000160.1:0-4645 GCA_964557335.1 uncultured Methanomicrobia archaeon
TCTCACGAGGTGAATATCTCATTCTCATCAAGCATTTACCCATATTTCTCTCAAACAACTGTTGTCATTGTGACGCTACGCTAATTTATCGCAATTCAACAATAATGCTTGCAGGTGGCCTGTGGATCCGCTATAACGTCGCGAGGTAAAAAATGAAAGACCCTATTTGCTAACGTCAAACCAAATTGTTATCCAGAAAATCTCACCCTATTCATAACGCAAACAAAATCATTGACGATTAACAGTCGAAAGAAACAACTAGTAATATGAAGAAACCAGACAATGGAAATCACAATTATCGGACAACGCAATGCTATAAGGAGATATACAGCAGATGACAGCTCAACAACTATTTGAGGATGACCAACCGTTTGGAGATATGTGTATTAAAAGTGTAGCGGAGGCGGGGTCCAATGAACATACAAGACTTCATAGAAATATATGGCGAAACTAGAACCGAAACTATGCGGTCTAATATTTTCAAGGCATTAAAACCAGAGGTTATAGAGCGCTTGGGTCCAGACGCCGTCACTGAGGTCATCAATCAAACGGAGAATAATTTGATCGTTGAAGGGATCATCGCTCTACAAATGGAGCACAATGGCAGTAACCCATTATGTACAAGATGTGGGTCATGTTGCAAAAAGTCACACCCAATTGGACTAACCGATGATGACATATCGTCATTAGCAAAAGGATTATACGAATCAGAAGAGCGCATAATCCGGAAGTACACGCGGCCGTTCAAGGGAAAAAAAGCAAAATATCGCATAAAGAAAGATAAACCATGCATGTTCTACGATGATGGAGCAAAAAAATGTCGTGTTTATCATCATCGACCCGAAGTTTGCAGAATTTATCCCTTGACCGGAATCGATGAAGCAAATAAATCAGCAATGTGGCCCAAAGAATGCGATATTGTTCCTAGATTTTTTGAAAGCATTTTAGTATTTAATGTAAATATTGCATACTGTAAGAAGTTTGATCCACCCGCATATGCTCACTATCAAAAGCTTGCACACGCAGAAATACAATCACTGAATGGTCTAAACTTCGATTCAATGTCATTACTAGAACGGATTGCCGTGCTTCATGATCACAACACGCGTTATTATTCACCCCGTACACAAAAGGGAGATCACTAATGCCCCGCGACCCCCCCGAAAAAACTGCACTATAATTGTAACATTTTTCCCTATATTTCCAAGATTCCATCATTTAAAATGCAACTTTTATTGTGCACGTCGTCCAGGTCCTCGTTGTTATGTTCCTTTCTAAGGCTCTCAACTAGCTAGAGTCGTATAGTTCGAATACATAACTTTAAGACTCTACCTTTTCATGCACCTCTCGTAAATCTACATATGTGGCGGAAGCACTGCAACGCTTCGCACAACTTACGATGGACTTATGGTGACACTCCCCTCCTCCCATAGGAAGTCATAAGCGCGTTAATTAACCTACCATTGGTGATGCCTATGATAGCAGTTTCAATCATTACGAGGAGATTAAAAGAAGGTAAAACGTATGAAGACTTCCGGAAGGCCTGGTACCATACCGTCGGATTCGGGACTGTCAGTAAACTGTATACCATGATTAATGCATTTAATCCGCGGGAAATTGTTGTCATTGGCTTTGTTGAAATAAACCCTGATCAGGACCCTTTGTCGATACTCAGAATTGATGTCAAAGAAAGGCTTGATAATCCATTGGATGACGTAATTGAACCGGAAATAGGACGTGAATTTGGCGTTTTAGTTTCGGAAGATGATTTTTCTGCCGCTGGTGCGCTTGGATATAAACCCCCGTCCGTCGGGGGAAAAGAAACTGACCTTAAGGAGATTGCAGAGGGATTGGCAGCAGCACAAAAATTGATAGCCCAGGCATTTGCAGAACGGGACAGCGCCAAAAAATCAGGAAAAAGTTACCAGCATGCCCGATAACACTTTTTAAAAATTCACTCTCATACTGGTCTTATCTCACACCTCTCGCAGTCCTGCGTTGTTACCTTTATCTCTAAATCTCTCAGCTTGAATCGTACAGCTCGAAGTGATCACACCGCCGCACGTCCAACGTGTCGAACGTGCTGCGCACCTTTATGCTCTCCAGTCAGGGTCGAGGCATGGTGTGAAGAGCTTCACGCACTACTTGCAGATATTCTTTCGATGCCGCTGGTGGTTCACATTATACATGCTTTATGCTCAGACACGGCTAAGCGGCAACAAGAGTAAGGGTCGAAAAACTTAAGAGGTTAAACCAAAAACTGTGTGTGCAGGGCATGACAAGTCATTCCCAATGGAACTGTTCGTAAGAAATTAAAAAAAACTGCTATTGTCAATTTATGATGCATTTTGTTTCATCATTACACTAGGAAGTTGATTGTGAGTAACAAAGTAGAGATCTATTATTTTTCCGGAACTGGTAATTCGTTACACGTAGCAAAAGAATTACAAGAACGAATTCCAGAAACAACTCTCATACCTATTGTAAGTCTTTTAAACAAAGATAGTGTGAACACCAAAGGAGAAACGGTTGGGTTTGTGTTCCCTATCCATGGTATGACGATTCCTATTCCTGTAATTACATTCCTTAAGAAACTCAATCTAAAATCAGCGCACTATCTATTTGCAATAGCGACACGAGGCGGCACCAAATGTTTTGCGTTCAGCAAAATAGACGATCTATTGAAGAAAAAAGGTAAGAGTTTAGATTCATATTTTATTCTAAATATGGCCAGCAACGATCTGAAATTTAAAGATTGGCTCCCGGCAACAACGGAAGAAATAGCAGAGCTGGAAGCTGAAGTTCAGGAGGGACTTAACTCGGTTCAGAAAGTCGTCATAAATAAAGAAAAATATCGGGTCAACGACACTGGGTATATTTATCCGTCTAATTATTTACTGGAGCGTCTCGTTCTTTTAGGAATGACCTATGCTGAATTCGATGGTGCAAAGACTATTTTTATTCTGATTCAAAAACGTAGGGTGTGGTATATGTGAAAAGGTTTGCTTATCCAAGAAGATAACAATGATTGATAAACAGCCGGTGTGGCAGAAAAATGTCAAATGCTATATGTGCTACGCCTGTCTTAATTATTGTCCTGAACAATCGGTGCAAATCAAATCCAAATGGTGGATGAAATCATACACTGACGAAAATGAACGGTATCCTCATCCTTATGCGACAGCAGGTGACATTGCCAGAGAAAAAGAACACAAAACAGACAACTAGTCTACCTGCAGACGTGGGCTCTTATCGTATTTAATAAGCGCCGATTTGAGCTCAATTTGTGGTGATGCTTTCAATCGATGTAGTGTAATTGCAGACGTGGGCTCTTATCGTATTTAATAAGCGCCGATTTGAGCTCAATTTGTGGTGATGCTTTCAATCGATGTAGTGTAATGGGCATTAAAGTGCGCAAAAAAAGGTTCAATAAACTATGAATTACCAATGGGACGCGGCCGACTATGAACAGCACTCGTCTCCCCAGCATCAGTGGGCTCGAGATGTCCTTCGAATCATTGACTTTGCGGGGGATGAACGCGTGTTGGACATCGGATGTGGTGACGGAAAAGTGACGGCAGAGCTTGCAGCACTCGTGCCACAGGGTTCGGTGCTTGGTATCGACTCCTCTGATGCGATGATTCAGTTCGCCCACCAACGGTTCCCCCCGTCACGTTTCCCCAACCTGCAGTTTCGGTTGCAGGATGCGACTCGCCTTGCGTACGATCACGAGTTCGACCTCATCGTGTCGTTTGCAAGCCTTCATTGGGTGCGGGATCACATCGCTGTTCTTAACGGAATTGAAAGAGGTCTCAGACCCCACGGGCTGGCAGTGCTCCAGTTTGGCGGAAAGGGTAACGCTGCATCACTTTTCGGTGTAACAAACGAGATCATTACGCACGAACGCTGGCGGATCTACTTCGTCGGGTTCACCGACCCGTGGACCTTCTACAGCGTTGAGGAGTATATGTCGTTCCTTGCATGCGTTGGTCTCGAAGCGCGGCGCGTCGAGTTAGTTTCAAAGGACATGGTGCATCACGGGAAGAAAGAACTCAAGGGCTGGTTACGTAGCGTCTTCCTTCCTTACACGGAGCGCCTTCCGGAAGCGCTCCGCGAAGACCTCATTGAAGAGATCGCAGTTACGTACATTGGGCGACATCCGCCTGATAAAGAAGGGCGCATCCACGTGCAAATGATACGCCTGGAAGCGGAAGCGACGCTTTGACAAGCCTGGGCGCATTGTTCGTGCAGTCGGGACCTAAAACAGATAGGAGCTTTGGCATAACGAGGTGTGGGATCGTTATCGATAAAAAGACCCTACTACAGGGACTAGGGGTAACTATTGTGCAAAAGAAATATGTTGAAAAGTCAAATTAACTTTAAATCTGGAAAATCATTTATTTTTAAATTACGTCTCTACGGCATCTATTATGGAGAAAATTGAAGCTTTAAAACAATTACTGTCTGAGTTTGTCACGTAACGATTATTTTTGATGTTATAGGACACCATACCCGAGACCCTCGCATACGTCGGGAGGAGGTTTAAGTGTTAACAAACATAAACGGTGATCTTCCCGCATGCGACCTTGGGTGGCACTGCGTGAAATATCACCCCTGCATCTGCCACAGTCGTTCAAAGTCTATG
>CAZKZX010000161.1:0-4572 GCA_964557335.1 uncultured Methanomicrobia archaeon
GCGACGCAGGCGCCACAGTGCCCACATTTTTCAATGTTTACAACGATCATCTTAAATCACCTTGCGGGAAACGTTGGTAGGGTACTACGTGCAAGTATAAAAACGTAACAAATCAGGAGGTAAACGGCCAATAAATTTGCAGTGATTTACTGGTCTCGCATAGCTACATTATCCTTGCAAAAAATAAAAATAAATCACGAGACGATATAAATCGGTGGTATAACAGTACTTTCCTCGTCTCCTTTAGTTATATCACCCGATATATCTAAGATCGTCTTCGCTTGCTGCTTCGGGAACGAGACCCATTTGTTCCATTTCCCGAAGCCGCGCCGCAATTTTCTCCATCTCTTTTGCGCGCTCCTCAAGCGCCTGCATATTTATCTCCAAATTCAAAGCCGCAGAGAGGACGCTCATCACAGCTTGTGCGCTCTTTGGATCGACCAAGTACCCAGAGGTCTCACCCATGAGACATACAGCATCAATTCCCACAAAGCTTCCAAGTCCAAGAAGCAATCCAGAAGCTCCAATAATGCCGCCTCCAGGCTCATTCTCCTTAAACACGACGCCGTAGCTCTTCATCTCCTCGACGAGATCTTTATTATTCACAGCTCCTAATACGGCAGGTTTCTCTACGAGTTGCCCAAGCCCATAGCCGCCCAACGTGTATATTCTCCTCACGTCGTATTGTTTTGCAACGTCTAGGAATACATCAGTAAGCTCATAATGGCCCTCATTTGTCGCGCTTTGGTGATCACCAACGAGGATGAGTAGATCTAGATCTTTATATTTTACGGCATAAAATTCACACTTTACAAGCCTCACGGTACCATCTGAAAGAACTAATACCTGCGGCGGAAAGTGCGTCGAATAAATTTCGAGTATCTTTTTAGCTCCAAGTTCATCAATTATATGTTCCGCCACGAGTTTGCCGACGTGTCCTATTCCTGGGAGCCCCTCTATTAGAATTGGTTTCTTCAATTCTACGTCCGCAATCCTTACAATTTGAATTTTTTCCATAAAGACCTACTCCTTCATCACAGCAATTTTACCATTAGTTGTTATGAATTTACAAATTTCTTTTACCTTCTGTTTTAGCCTCGCGCTTCAACATCCGCCTATAGATGCCATAGCGATCTTCTGGAGAGTACCTCGGGGGTCGTGGAACATGGGTGTCCTTTCCACAAATGGGGCACTGTTGTTTAAAAGTATAAACATGGCACTTACGGATCTTCATTTGACACTCAGCACAAATCACGATTTCACAGAAAAGAGGAGTGTTACGATGCCAACTCCCTGTAGAATTTGCCTGTTCCTCCAGCCTTTACAACGACATCTATTGCGGCATTTGCAGCTTTCTTCAGTGCGATTTCTGCCTTTTTATAATCGAGCGCGACGGTCCTAACCCTATAACGTGGAGCGCCCATATAACTAACATCATATCGTATGTCGGTATCTTCAATTTTTACAGCCGCTTTCAAGGCGCGCCTTATTACCTCGATACCGTTGGGTTTGGGGCATGTTAAATCAATATAGCCGGTTATGTCTACAAAGGGTACCTTCACATTCTCTTTTGCAATCCTCTCTATCTCCTCAGCTACAGCAGGATCAAATCCTTCAAGGATTGATGCCCCTCGAATTGCGACCTCTTCGAATCCATAATAAAGGCTGTCAAACTTCTCGACGAGTCGATCTTGTAACTCTTCTTTGTTTGTACCAGTTGTATTGACAACGAAATCAAGCCATTTTCCTGCCTTTTGTTCGCTCTTCCATTCTTGAATCTTTGCGCGGCGCTGATGTTCATTTACATCCTTAAATGAAAGATCAATGTGACTACGGCTAGGATCTACATTTAGGACCTTACATACAATTTTCTGCCCTTCCCGTACGTGATCCCTTATATACTTGACCCAACCGGAAGCGACTTCAGAGATATGTATGAGTCCTTCCTTCCGCCTGTACTCATCAAGCTCGACGAAAGCTCCGAAATCGACCACATTGACTACAGTGCAGACTACTAAATCACCAATCTCAGGCCAACCTTTTTTCATAGCACCTCAAGTATCTGAGTTCTTATCTCTGCCTTCCCGCCGGTCGGTACAACAAGCGTGCGACCGCATACAAAACAGTCCACCACCGAAGAAGCATTCCCGAAGACGATCTGAATATTTTCACAGTCGTTGCATTTAACTCTTAAAAACTTACTCATAGTAGCACTAAACCTCCACAAGCTCAAATTTTGATGCTCTAAATCCCTTTCGTAAGTGCGCTTTGTTACACTCTGTGCACCGATATCTTATATTGACACGCTTTGTTGGCTTATCACCACCGGGCACTTTTGAGAATTTGCCAAGATTGCCTATCCCGCTGCGACGCTTCTTTTGTCTTTCAATCCACGTCAATGATGATGCACGACCTTTCCTTACCTTTTCTATTTCTTGAACAGTATGCTTTCCACAAATTGGACATATTGATCTGATTCTCTTTGGCATCTTCAACTCAAATCACCTATTTGGATAGCTAGGTTACGATTGCATAGTGTTTTAGCATTGCCCTCAGGGAGCACGACCACGTCTTCTTTACTTAATTTATAATCTCTACCATCAAGTCCAATGAACGCAGGAATATCCGCTAAAATACGCACTATTACGTATTTTATATTCTTACTTTCTTGTATTAAAGTTCTTGTATCGTCTATCTCTAACTCATCGTCAACAGGTGCGCCGCGTGTAAAATCCTCACCCTTCTCAGATACGGCTGCTAGCCCCAATTGTATTGTTTGCTTTTCTTTAACGTTTATGGCAGCGTCTTCAAGAGACACGTCGTCGCTTGTGCGCTCGAGGTTATCAGTAGTGTGTGTATCTTTCGTCATGCTGCCTGTGTCACCATTGCTAACTTCACCGCTCTCCCCCACACCAAGCATTAGATCCCGGTATCCTGTAAAAAGTTGATAAATGCCGTCATAAATCTTTAACTCTTCGTCGGTTAATGGCGCAGCCTCCACGAGTCCTTTCGCTCTAAGAGAGGCCAATTTTATTATCTTTACGACCCTTTTGTCGTAGATGGCTTCAATTACGTTCAATGCATTTACAAGCTCGTCCTTCTTTTTTTGATCTTTTCTGGCTCTTAATGAATCGAAGTATGCTTTGACATCTAAATAAAAATCAGGCTTTAATTGTGTAAGCTTTCTTGAGCTTCGCTCATTGCTTCTTATAACTTTTAGATCGTCGAGGTTCATATTCGGCAAACCCCCTTCCCATGAGAAATATCGCCGTATGCTCCGGTAGTTCTACTGTCTTCTCATCTGCAATTATGCTCTCATTTCTTATCTCTGTTGTAGTTTTTGTGAGCACCTTAACGGGTGTCATTTCCTCACCAAATACGACAGCGTCATACAGCGGATCAAATTTGTCGAGCTCCCCCCATGCAATGGGAGCAACACACAATCCAGAACCTCCGTGCAGTGATGATGGGAGGCGTATCAAGCGTTTAATGTCAGCAGTGACTGGCTCATCGACATTCACCTTCGAATCCAAAACTGCCTTTCTCACCATGCTTTTCCAAAAAGGTTTAAGTTGCAGTGGGACAAACCGCCGACCCTCTGAACCCCCGTTTAAGTTTTCAATAATCTGTTCCAAGTTTTCAATAACTGCTTTGGCCGTACGATCACTGACATTTTTTTTAAAGGATTTAAGCTGTTCTATTGCCTCCCGCTCTGGTTTTTCTCTTAGAGATCCAAGCTCACTTTTAACCCATTTAATTATTCTTTTCTGCCAACAGCTCTCGCTCTCATTATATTCACGGGTTCTTCCAGGATCTATGATATTCTCAGCTTCAACTCCGTTACCTATCACGTAATTGACTACCTCCCGCCTTTCGTAGCTCCTGAGTTTAGCAAGTCGTTCTTCCGTCACGTGCACATGATAACCTCTTCCCCCAGAAAAAATGACACTAATTTCATCTTCTTTCAGAGCAAAATCCTTTGTTAAGAATGTAAGAAGTTTTTCGGTCTCACTTTTAACTATTTTAAGCATTTGAGAATACGAGCTGATTTCTCCCTTAACAATGTGATCTGCATCAAGGTCAAAAATAAGGTCGGCCGCTTCCCATTCCTTATCGGCCATCTTTGTGGCACTTGGATACTTATAATAAGCAGTCGAGTGAAATACGTGAGCAGGTGCCACCGTTTCAAGATACGTATTAATGTCGGATAATGAGCTAAAAGCCTTGTGCCTGCGCATTACAAGTCGGGGGTAAGCATCATCAAACAACACGAATGCCCATTCTCTTTTTCTGATTCTGAAGTTTTGCGGCGTTTCAATTCTTGCACCCTTATAGTACTCTCTAAACTTATTTTGCAAGAATAGTTTAGTGTCGCTATTCATAACCATGTATCTCTTCAATATCTTTACACTGTAATAGAGACGCTACAATATCTGTTTTATAGCGCTAGCACTATTATCAATCATAATACGGTAACGGCCTAGATCATCTTATCTGCATACTTCCCATTGCTCTTTGCTGAACTCCTCTTTCTTGCTAACTTTTTGCGATAGTACGACAGTGGATGTGAGA
>CAZKZX010000162.1:0-4565 GCA_964557335.1 uncultured Methanomicrobia archaeon
CCTTTTTCCTTTCACCACTATTGGTCCTATAACTACTATTATCTTGCTTTCGGTAGTCTATTGTTTTTCATTACGTCAGCATATCCTTCTAGGGCGATGGCTGCATTGTTCTCTCTCGTGCTTACTGTAGCGTTTATTGTAATGATAATAATCTATCTTTCTGTAGGTTTATTTTAACAACGATAGCTGGAGGATTCAACTTAAGCTCTCCGTAAGTGCACAAAGCAACAAATGCCAAGCCCCACATCAGTTGTTGATTTTTACTAATGTGAGAAAAATTCTGAAAAGATTATTAGCTAATTTTTGAGAATTATTAAAAGATTTTAACTTAAGGAAATTTTATATAAGTGTCATTAGTTAAGTATACGGGTTAAATCAACAAGATATTAAACTAAATTTTAATCATGAATAAATACTTATTCTCACTTTTACTTTTAATTGGAGCAAGTAGACCCGCGGGCTGGCTTACATTTCCTGCATTTTTTTTAATGGGGTCTGTATCTTCAGGTAGTGTGACAATAACTCCTTTATTCATTTCGCAACTTTTGCTGTTGTCATTTCCATTTTGTATTTTTGTTTACGGTCTTAACGATATTTATGATTATGAGTCAGATAACGTAAACCCTAGAAAGGGACTTGTAGAGGGAATTATATTAGAACCACAATATCATTCTTTTGTCAAACATGTTGCATTTTTTGTTATTTCGCTACTGTTTTTCACATCTTTATTAACTCTAAATATTTTTAATATTTTAGCAGTGGGGTTATTAGTGCCTCTCGGTTATTTTTATTCGGCCCCACCTGTACGACTTAAAGAAAGACCCCCCCTAGATTCTATTACTAATGGAATCGGGTTTTTTTTTGCACCCTTCTTTCTTGGATTTAGTTTTAGTGGCTCTATTTTTTTAAATGCTGGAACACGCATGTTATGGCTAGGCGTTTGTCTAATAACTGCAGTTGTTATGGGATTTCACTCCTACAGTACAATTATGGACTATGATGTCGATAAAAAAATAGGTGTCAAAACCTTTGCCACTGTTTTTGGTAAAAGAAGTGCAGCTTTTTTTTCTTTATTAGTATCTATTTTAACTTTATTTTTTGCTAACTCATCGATATTATTTAAACCAGTTACTTACTATTATTTTGGCCTTTGTAGTCTATTGTTTTGTATTACATTAGTATTTCCTTCCGAGAAAATTGCGAAACGAGGTTTTGGGTGGCTTTGGTTTGGGTTTGTTCTTTGGCCAATAATCTGGTTATTAACTTAAGCTCTCAGTAAGCTCTACAAAGCACAAATGCCAAGCCCCTTGACTACAAAGTTTACATACGCGTATTGTACATCCATCGCCAGTAGAACTGGGCGCTCTATTTTGACTATACTTAAGCTTTACCTAAAGATGGCTGACGGAAATGGCTATAATTTCTTATTCTGTGCTGACTATTAAGCCTTTAATTCTTTCTAAAACTCTATTAACCTTCTTCCATGACTATGGATATCGCTCAACACTTCTTGTCAGCTGCCTGCGTGCTTCTTTCTATTACGGTCAACTCGTTGACCAGTGGAAAGTCGTCGCATTAAATAGTATATGGTTAGAGTTAATCAAATTTTTATTCAATTTTTAACATACTTTAATACAATAATTACTTAAGCATAATAAACGCTGAACGTTATGCTTCATTGAAGATAAAAGCCACACCAGAATGAGGTCGTGCCAAAAAAGGTGATTTAAACGATACAGATACCGCGGGTCGTGTATGTCATAACTGCGTTGGCCGCCATATTATGGAATCTCAGCGAAATTGCAGGTTTTTTACCTGTACGTTTCCCATATCAAACGGCATTTGCTCAGCAATATGAATATATACTGCTTGTACTACTCGGTCTTGTTATATTTTATGCATCCACAGTTTTGAAATTCAGGGTCTTCATTCTTCTGATAATAGCATTCGCTGTCAGTACTGGCTCAGAATTGCTCGGCACCGCATATGGGTGGGTGTACGGTTACTATTATTATACCGATTCATTTCTAGGTGACAAATTGTTTGGACTAGTTCCGTTAAGTATTCCGTTGTTATGGACAATCATAATTATGCTTGCTTATAGCATAACGAATGTCATAGATCCAGCAAACTTCTTTTCTTTAAAGAAAAAATTAAATGTTAGCTCTTTTCTATACGTATCTCTTCTGTCAACTCTTGATGGTTTCTTTGCTATGAGTATTGATATGCTGCTAGACCCGATATATACGAGATTCGGGGCGTGGATCTGGCCAGATGGCGGTGCATATTTTGGGATACCGATATCAAATTTCATAAGCTGGTTTTTTGTGGCATTTATGGCGACACTCATATTTCGAATATACTGTCTTCCGAGACCATATGAAATAGAGGTTAATATCCTCTACTTCGCTCCCGTGATAGGGTTCTCAATAGTTGTAATCGCAAAATATGGAATTTTATCTTACGTAATCGGACACATTGAGTATGCAGTAATTGGGCTCTCACTTATGTTCCCCTTTATCGCTATTGCCACACTTTCATATCGATTAAAGAAATCCAAAGCGGATGTATCGATCACCAGGGGCACCACAAAGGACAGTCAACCTCTTAGCACAGGAGATGCTGACGGATGAGCGTAGATACGTTTATGCATTATAAAGCATTTAAAATAATAAACCCTGTTTAGAATGGGAAAAGTCGATTGTTTAACACTTCTCCCGACTGTATCATTTGTTCTCCTTCTAAGTCAGCTGTTGAATTTTAGCTGCGGTACTAACTTACCAGGTAAAATTTGAAGATATGGGAATTTTTCGCTCACGTACACTACGGAGGCACCTCACCAAATTTCTTTAAGGCTCTACGTAGTTATCGTAAGGCATTTAGATGCATAAGTGAAAGCTTTTATACAATGAACAGAGCAAATACTACAGGAATTTCATGCCATCAGCAACCGAGGTATTGTTTGGTCATGGTGCACCTATTGAGCGCTCATTCCGAAATCGGATTATTGGGTTCATGACTCTACATAGGATAGCATTAAATATGCTCGCTTTTCCAGCTGTAGTAAGTGTCGTAGCTTTAGCGGGTGGAAGTTTCAGCGACCCTCGACTTCCGACATTGTTTATTGTGGTGTTGCTTTGTTTCATATCTGGGAATATAATAAATGATATCGTTGATTGCGAGAGGGATAAATCAAAGTGGCCGCGCAGGCCGTTAGCAACTGGTTTGATCTCAACATCAGCGGTAACGTTTTATGTTATTACACTAGCTGGTATAGCTCTTTTGATAGGAGGATTGGTTTTTAACTGGCTCTTTGCGGCAATGTGGTTTTTGGTACTCACTTTGACATTTGTCTACTCACGTTATGCTCGCGACAAAATTGGCCACCTTACCGTATTACTGCCAGAGGCGTTTATCCCCATGGCAATATGGACCGCCGTTTCTTCCGGGACTGTCTTAACCCCACTACCGTGGCTCATAGTCATTAGTTTGATAGCCGGAGGAGCGGCATTAAACTTCGTCAATGAGTCGTTTTACCTAAACAAAAGCGCTTGCCCAACGAAGTCCTTCATGGAATCCGGATTCTATACCGCATCCGTCCTCATTGGTTTTGCCACTAGCACGGGAATCTTCTATTACGCACAGTTGCCCTGGATGTTTATGCCTATACTGATAGTGCTTACTATATGGGCTCTCACTATGGTGCGATGTGTTGGAAAACAACGTTCTCCAGAAATGGCGAAAAAAGCGTATATGACGTGGGCAGCTCTGGTGACCATTTATGTGTTAAGTTTGGCGTTCTTTTACTGGATTAAGTAGGAGTTTCAGCTGTTATAGGTGCCGCGAGACCCGCAGGTCTCCCGCTGTGATAGAAGCGCTCAACCGGGCAGCTCATCTGCTGTACGCATGAGGGTGTGCACGTAATTCAACGCGGAATAGATGTCGCTAAACGGTGTCCCTGGATACCGCTTTAAATAGTTCAGTACGGCATCAATGAGCTCCCTTGCAAGTTGCACATCCTTCTGCTCAGATGGTGTACGCGCTGATAACTGTCTTAAGCGACGCTGGCGAATCATTACGACGGCGTCCTTTGCTCTTGGTTTTAGTGCACATATCTGCCGAGCAACGTCCCTTATTAAACTAGGATCTTGTAATCGACCTAATTCGGCGAGAATTGTTTTGCGATACGCTCGTGGCTTTTTTTGTGAAAGCGCATTATCGTCATAAAGCCATTTGAATTCAAAATCAGATGATTTGGGGTCAATACATCCATCTTCGTCGACAATTAGTGCAGAAAGAGCTTGAAAGCGATAATGTTCATTTAAATGCCCTCGCCGTGTTTTTACGGAGTTAGAGTAGACGTACGGTTTATAAAAACACTCTTCTATGAAATCCGAGATGATCATTGGTCTACCGCGCTTGCGTTTCTGGAGACTATGTGCGTGTTCAGTCTCTGAAGACTTTCCTAAAATTAGGTCGTGTGACATAGTCTTGCCCCAATTTCAATTTTTCGTATCACATTAGCATACTATAATGGTGTTCGATAATCGCAACTTTCATAGCGT
>CAZKZX010000163.1:0-4557 GCA_964557335.1 uncultured Methanomicrobia archaeon
CAAGCATTAACAGATGAAGACCCTGAAATTCGACTGATAGCACAATTATCGCTCGGAAAGCCGGGAGGCGCCTGAGCCATAGATCTCCTCATCCAGGCTTTGGAGGGTGACATTGTATACGTACGCTGGGAAGCAGCAACATCGCTTGGATGCATAGGAGATACCAGAGGAGGTAAAGCCCTCATTCACGAGCTGAGAGCCGCGGAAGCTTCGAAAAATTAATGATACACGAATCTTTGATTTTTAAACTACTAGATCTGTATATACGCACTCGTGAAACTCAAAGAAAGCTTTGTGAACTACTGGCTAAACATTCTCAGAGCGTATTGACGTGCTAGGGATTATCGTTCTCATCGCATCGTGGATTGCTGCCTATTACTTGCTTAAAAAAGTCACGCGTCTGAAGACCATAGAAAGGATGGCCGGCTGTGTAGCCGTCGGCACGACCGCGATAGCGTGGGCTGGATTTGTTCTTTTTCTCATCATCGGGTTAAACAACGCGGCGCACGTAACTGCCGCAATGGTGATATCTGTTAGCTTGTACGCCATCTATGAGCTCAGACGTAACCCCATCACAGAAAGAATCAACCTTCCGTTACTCAATCGCTACGTCGTGTTACTCCTCTTTACGATGCTACTTCTCATATCTCTTTTCTACACCCACATGTTGCAGCCAAAGAGCGATGGCATCTATTCGGGAGGCTACGCGTGGGGAGATGTCGCATTTCACCTGTCCATTACGAACAACTTTCTCAATGGACCCGCAACTCTGACGTATAATGTCTTCAATGGTGCCCCTCTCGGGTATCCTTTTATTGGTGACTTTCTTACGGCGCTGCTCGCAGCTCTCGGCTCGGATTGTTCTCTTATCCTCTTTTTTACTGGTGCGTCCCTTGCCGTGAGCATTGTCCTACTATTCTACCGCACTGCGTTACGCCTCCTCAATAATCGTACTGCGGCGGCTCTCGCTCTGGTACTGCTGCTGCTCAACGGAGGTCTTGGGTTCTACTATTTGTACGACAATGCGGCTTCGGTAAATGTTTTTGACGCGATTACCTCGCACGATTATGCGAACCTTCAGGATAAGGGCATTTGCTGGACGAACTTCGTTACGGGAATATTTCTCCCTATGCGCACTGCTCTATTCGGCATAGCCCTCTTTTTCACGGTATTCCTCTTACTAGATGATTCGCTGCGCCGCAATGATCACCGTACCGTGATCCTGGCAGGCATCCTAACTGGAAGTATGCCACTTTTGCACACGCACTCCTTTCTCGTCGCTGCTGGTATTTCCCTCTTCAAGTTGTGGGGAGATAAGAAGAAGCTCACGCTCTTTTTAGCGCTTGCATTGCCTTTAGCAGCCCCTCAGGTGCTGTTTAGCAGCCAGCAGGTCGTCTCTGGGACGGGTTTTCTGCATATACTGGTGGGGTGGATGAGCTACCCCTCGGATTTATTGAGCTGGCTCCGATTCTGGATAGTAAACACGTCAATCGCGTTGCCCCTCGTCATAGTGGCATGGTGGAAAGCGAGTGAACGTCTGCGAAAAGAGTATCTTCCGTGGGCACTCCTTTTCGTCATTGGTAACGTTGTCGTGTTTCAGCCGTACGACTATGATAACATCAAGCTCTTCTTCTTCTGGTACGCGTTCACATGCATTCTCATCGCAGGATTTCTCACGAGCGTGTGGAATAAATCGACGGTGTATAAGGCATTCGTCCTAATCGCGGTAGTCATGTTAACGCTTTCGGGGACGCTTTCGGTAGTGCGAGAATCGACTTTAAGCAGGCGACTCTATGACAATGAGGAAATTGCGCTGGGTACGTGGACTGCGCACAACACTCCGAAGGATGCTGTTTTTTTGACGTCCGCCCAGCACAATCACTTTGTGCCTTCACTCGCAGGAAGGAACATCGTGATGGGATACCGCGGCTGGCTATGGAGTCACGGATTCAACTACTCGCAAAGGGAAGCGGACGTGCGGTCTATGTATTCAGGCGGACCACGCTCTCTTGAGCTCTTGCAGACGTACACTGTCACGTACGCGGTCATTGGACCGTCCGAGAGCACTGAATTCGGGGCTAACAAACAATTTTTTGAGCAGCACTTTGAGAGAGTTCAGCAAACTGACCACTACACAATTTACAAAATATGAGTTACCGTGCCACTAGTTTTGTGTAACGTCTTTTTTCTGTTATTGCAAATTTTATAGCAATAGATCATAAGTTACTCATAAACGTAATTTTCAACGTGTCAGATAATGCGTTGCGAATGAGGAGAACCAATGGATATCACTGCACAAGATAGTGGGCAGATCGAAGTCCTCGTAATTGAAGATAACCCCGTTGACATCTATATGATAAAACAAGGGTTCGCCGATGTGCCAATCGCCCATAACCTCAACGTGATCACCGATGGAGAAAAAGCAATAAATTTCCTCTACCACAAGGACGGATGCGTTAATGCCCCGCGACCGAGCCTTATTCTCCTCGACTTGAATTTGCCGAAAAAGGATGGTCACGAAGTGCTTACGGCAATAAAGTCAGATGATTCGCTGCGAACCATCCCCGTCATCATCTTTACCACCTCTGATCTCGAGTCGAGCGTCGCCAATGCGTATTGCCACCGTGCAAATTGCTATTTAATAAAACCTATTGAATTGGATGAATTTGTTAAGATGGTAAGAGCAATCTGTACGTTCTGGTTAAGCGTTGTGACGCTGCCATCATAGTGATGAAGGACCAGCGTTTGTACTGTACAACGCATAGAACAACACGAGACCCAACAGCGCAACGAATAATGTAAGGCGTTCGCGGTGCTAACTTCGTCACGGAAGTAAATATTAGCTCTATTTGATTCTGCTGTTACGATTGGAAAGGCAATGTAACGTAAAAACCACGTCTTTCAGGGCTACATCACCCAAATCTTCCCCGCTGCGCCGATCTATGTTCTTCTGGGGTCGCACGGCCGATCCAGCACCTGAGTGCTGCCATATCGGCACAACCACCGAAAGAAAATTCAACGTTCATTGCATGCGAGGCTAAACAACAGACAGAGGATGCTGATGAAGAGACTGATTGGAGGTTGAAGTATGGTAGAAGGCGAGAGTTTTAAAAGAACTGCGTCCGCGTGAGCAGGCGAAGATGTACCATGGGAAGTAGAGCTCTATTGTCGCTTACCGTTGGTTGGACAACTTTCAAAATCTGATGGATGTAGTGACACAATGCGATCACGAAACGATTCGATTACTACCAATCAATATTCGACGGTGGTATAGCAGTTTCGCCCATTGTGCGTTGAGGTCCTAGAAGACGGCTGCAATATAATCACTCACTATCCCTTCAGTTCGTCGTTAGTATAAATTGTTACCACACGTGGTACCACGCGTCCGTTAGGTACATATAGTGGTGTACAATAATAACAGGAGACTAGCTCACACACAGCATCACATTCTATGGCAAGTATCACATGAAGAAGATCATCGCGCTCATAATAGCCCTTATCATTGTTGGCGCGGGAACTGCAGTGCTCGTTTTGAGTTTTCAGCGTCCACAAGTTGAAAAAGTAACAATCCAATCGATAGAGGACTTCACAAATTCTAGTTTCACACTTAAATATTCGGTAAGGGTGTATAATCCTAACATAATTGGGGCAAACATTACCAGTATACGATACAACCTACTGCTTAACGGGGAAAATTTAAGTAATGGTACTTCTACCGGAGCCTATGTGCCTCCACTAGGAAGCGCAGACTTCTCGTTCGTTTCAAAGATCCAATACAGGTCAGCGTTTGACATCCCACTCATGATACTATTCAAACAACAAGTACCTATGGAGGTCAATGGAGTCGCTACTGCACATGGCCTCTTCATTTCAGGCGATGTACCGTTTAACTACTCGTTTGATGCCTATCCACTGCTTGTTAATGCATCATCGGGCAAGGCGTAATGCGTCGTTACTCTCTGTCCGCCAAGGCGCCAACAACAGCTCATGTAGCGACACACACAATTTTCAGCAGCTCCAACGGGGATACAATAAACTTGCCGATCTCGACTTACGTAATGAGTAGCTGCCTTATACCGTACTGTTAAACGCTAGAGAGGGGATATGACTATCAAATCATTGAAAGAATACGAGCAACGTAATCCCTTCGAGGTTAAAGATAAACTCTTCGAACTTGCCAGAAAGCACGCCGACGAAATGGTGTTAAATGCTGACCGCGGCAATCCAACTATTATGCGAGTATCTACATCCTGAACGTGACGCAGCGGCGCTATGAGCTATGAGCTGCCAAACATCGCGAAGAACTCTACACCGCGCTTTCATTCGTCTTTGCGCCGGCGGAGCAATGTCAGTCATTGTGTTGCCCAGAATGGCTTCAACGCACCGGCCTGGTCAGTACGAGTTTCTCTGGCTAACCTGAAGGTAGCGACTACGTAGCATGGGAAAGCGCACGCACGAACTACTTTCGGCCGCTAACGACAAATTTCGGGCCAATAGCTGCGACTAGTATGCTCGCGCGGCCCCCAGCGCGCTGTATGGGCACAGGAATATCGAGGT
>CAZKZX010000164.1:0-4556 GCA_964557335.1 uncultured Methanomicrobia archaeon
ATGGTTGGGACTCAAATAGCCGACGTCCTTGGAAAGCTTGCGGAATCAGGAGGACCGGAAGTCAAGGCGAGAATTCAGGAATTTCTGCAATCAGTTATGAATGAACAAGGAGTAGAGGTGGGTGGGGGGAATGGCGGGGAAGGCGGTGGAATGCCGGCAGAGACCCCCATGCCTTTTCCAACTTAATTCTCTAATGGTTGCGTCTCCAACCAATTGAAGCAGAGCATGAGACAGGAGGAATTAAAATGGCATGGTCAGAAAGTCCATCAGCAAGCCCAAGTGCATCACCGAGTTTATCTCCGAGTTTATCTCCAAGCGAAAGTCCAAGCAAGAGTCCGTCACTGAGTCCATCGGGTTCACCGAGTGCATCTCCCAGTATATCCCCAAGTGGTTCTCCGAGTTTGTCCCCCAGTGGTTCACCAAGTGCTTCTCCCAGTATTTCTCCAAGTGCATCACCGAGTCTGAGTCCAAGTGGAAGTCCCAGTAAATCACCCTCACTATCTCCAAGCGGGAGTCCTTCGTTAAGTCCGTCCGGGAGTCCAAGTGCAAGTCCTAGTGCTAGTCCAAGCATTGGAGAATATGAAGTTCAGGCATGGGCACAGCAATGGAAAGGAATATATCTTGTGAAATGGGAACAGTTGAGGAGTGGTGGAGGAAATGTAGGAACTCCATTCGCTTGTCCGACTTATCCAATTAAGTCCGTTCAGGCCGTGGGGACATGGGGAGGTGCTACCCTTACAATGCAGGGAAGCAATATGATAGAGACTCCTACATATTTTACTTTAGTAGATATCTTTGAGGACAATATAGCTTTTACCGAAAATGATGGGGCGCAGATAGTACAAAATACATACTGGGTGCGCCCAAATCTATCGGGTGGAAATACGACTACGGATATTGATGTCTATCTGTTGTGTGTGACGGAGAGATAAACGGCTAAGGTCAGTATCATAATTCCATCAAGATGCTGTCAGTATGCGTCGAGGACTGTGGATGACATCTATGAGAATGCTACAGGGGACATAGAGGTTATCATTATTCTTGACGACTATTGGCCTGTGCCGATGATAAAGGATCATCCTAATCTCACGGTAATACATAAAGGTAAAGTTGGGGGAATGAGGCATAGTCTCAATCTTGGAGTCATGCTTGCCAAAGGCAAATATCTCATAAAATGTGATGACCATTGTATGTTTGGCAAGGGATTCGATGAAATATTGCAACAGGACATGGAGGATGATTGGTTGGTAAATCCAAGTCGGTATTCGATGGACCCTGTGAAATGGGAGAGGGGAAGAGGACCGACCGAATATTTATTCATTACTTATCCTTACTTACCTGACAACCTTTATGGAAACGGACTTCATGGCAAGAAATGGATTGGGGAAGATGGTATCGGGAAGAACATGGGAGCGAATGAGTTTTACTGGAGGGAGATTCATTTCAAAGATAAACTCATTGATGACATGATGACGTTTCAAGGTTCATTCTGGTTTATGAGTAAAGATCATTATTTGAGGATTGGCATGTTGGATGAGAAACATTGTGACTTGATGGAGAATGAACCGCAAGAGTTGGGATTTAAGACATGGTTATCAGGTGGGAGATGTGTCGTTAACAAGAAGACTTGGTATGCCCATATGCACAAGAACGAAAGGGAATTGGATAACCGTGGTAGGAGTTGGAAATTGTCCTATGAGGCAATGAGGGCAACGGGAAGGTTCCAGACTTGGTACTGGATGAATGACAAGTGGCCTCAAGCAACTCGGAAGATGAAATGGTTTGTGGAACATTTCTGGCCTATTCCTGGATGGCCTGAAAATTGGGAACAAGACAAAATTCGATATGAAACTGAGAATCCTGATTTTGGGAAGAACTTCAGGATATTCGATGAGGAAGGAGTTGATTCCCTGAAATATGAAACTGATAACGATAACGGGGAGCAGGGGATTCATAGGAACGGCAGTTCGGGAGAACATCAAGTATCCTTACAGTGAGGTGGATTTCTTACTTGGTAAGGATCACAAGGATGTCATTGGGAGAAAAGGGACATTGATATTTCTCTCATCGTTTGTGGATCAGGGTGAGTCGATGGTGAATCCGGCTAAATACATTCAGAATAACATCACTTACCTTGCCATGGTACTGACGAATAATGCCTTTGATGAGGTGATATTTCCTTCGTCATGTATGGTATATGACAAGGATGGGAATCTGGAACCTACTTCGGTTTATGGATTCACAAAATTGGCAGGGGAGAAACTGATTAAGATTTACTGCAAGAAATACTGGCTTTTGAGGATTGGGAATCCATATGGCCCGAATGACCATAGATCGGTATTCTGTGAACTGGCCAGATGTAAGACAACGGGAGATACCTTTGTGATTTATGGTGGGAAGGTTATTAGGGATTACTTCCCGGTGAAACATATAGCCATTGTCATAAATAGGATATTGGATGGGAATATCCTTCCTGGAATTTATAATGTAGGTTCCGGGAATCCTGTTGTGACATCCGAATATCTAAAGACCTTCTGTGATACGCATGACATCAAGTATAAGATGATAGATGGTACAGGATTACTGGCCTCTGGATATGCATCCAAAGAAGAAATGATGGTTTGTGGTCAGAAGGAGATAACGGAGGAAGAGTGGCAACTTTACCTAAAGTAGAAGTTATCACGATCTGGTACAACGAGGCATTTCTGGCTCCATTTTTTCTAAACAACTATGCTTTTGCAGATCATATTAGGATTATTGATGATGTTGAGACCAAAGATAATACTTACGAGATTGTTTGCAAGTACAGAAATGCCTCCATCGAGTACATTCAATTCCCAGATGGATTTGACAATGACATAGCGGTTGCAAAATTGAATAAATGTTACGGGGAGTCGAAAGCAGATTGGGTTATTGCGGTAGATGCAGATGAGTTTGTATTTTCTGATGATCTTCACAATACTCTAATCTCAAATAATGCGGATGTATTCTATGTGAGATTGTATCAAGTTTATAGAAATGTGAATGATAAAGACCTTGACCCATCGATCCCTACGAAAATCCAGCGTAGGCATGGGGATGAAAATGCGGTGAAGGGACAGAATAAGGCAGGGATGAAGCCAATTGTGGTTAGAACTGGATTAAAGAATATGAAATGGATGCCAGGACAACATAACATCTGGAATCGGCATCGGTATGTCACAAGTAGCAAGATTTTACCTGGAGTCCACTGGATGATGGCAGATCCATCCTTCTGCGTAGAACGTAGAATGAGAGGTAGGATGAGGCAGAGTAAACAGAATATTATCCGTGGGAATAGTTCCCATTATAATACGATAACCGAAGAACAGGTAAGGGAAGAACTTAGTCAGCACCTAAATGACCAGAGGTTGTTCTGATGCCAAGCGTAGATAGAATAATCTGGAATAAACTTGGAATAAAAAGGGGTGACATACTCCCGTTCACTGGTGCCCCGTGGAATATGAATACGACGAGAGTAACGTTAGCTGAGATTATGGCAGGTGCAGGATATAAAATAGGTGCAGAAATAGGAGTGGAACGTGGGAAATATTCACGTGTTCTCTGTGATGTGATTCCAGGAGTAAAAATATTCTGCGTAGACCCATGGAGAGCGTTCGGGCGTAATTCAATTGAGAAGGAAGAGGTTAATTATCAAAAAGCTTTGGCTTATCTCTCTGGTTGTAATGTAGAAATTATGCGTATGACAAGTCTTGAAGCATCACAGAAGATATCAGATTCGTCATTGGATTTTGTCTACATAGATGCCCTTCATGATTTCGATAGTGTGATGATGGACATCATCCTTTGGAGTCCCAAGGTCAGAGTAGGGGGAATCATATCTGGTCATGATTACGTTAATTATTATAATACCGGAGTGATTCAGGCAGTTACTTCCTATACTCAATCGCACAATATTCTTAGGTGGTATGTGACTACTGGAGAGAAAGAACCGAGTTGGTTATGGGTAAAGCCATGAGTGAAGGGAATTGGTTTTCTTATGAGCCGGAAGTCGAAGAACGAATGACTCATATCTCTAAACGATATACTCCCTGTGAAGTATTGAGGCAGATATACGGTATGACCGATGACCCGGAAATAAGATTGAAATTAAGAGTTGCGACAACTATGTGTAAGTCTATGGCGGAAAGAATAAGAAAATATGAAGGAAGATGGGGATTAAAGAGATGTCCACGGAATCCACTTTATGAATATAAACAGATACATCAGAACGAAATTTAGGATTAGTGGGCAGGATATATTGCCTCTTATTGCACATGGAAAGCGGGATGATCTTGCAGGGTTATTCTGTGAACTGGGGTATAAGGTAGGAGTGGAAATAGGAGTGTGTGAGGGAGTGAATTCGGAAATACTATTACAGAAGAATCCCGGACTTAAACTTTTCTGCATTGATCCATGGATGCCATATGGTAGTAATATTGTGACCCAGGAAGCAATGGATGAGTTGTTCAAGGTTACACAGGATAAGTTGTCTCATTATGATGTTCAGTATATCAGGAAAACGAGTATGGATGCCA
>CAZKZX010000165.1:0-4523 GCA_964557335.1 uncultured Methanomicrobia archaeon
TATAAGCTAAAATTATGAGACTTAGAGTCACCATCTTGGTATCGCTTGCGGTGATCGCATGTATAGTGGCTGCGGGGTGCACATCGAACGTAACAACAAACACAAGTTCAAGCACCACAGAGGCGAACAAAAGTAGCCCAACCGGGCACGACAAGGTTTTGGTAGCAGTTATTGATGATGACAAACAGGCCTATGTTAAAGCTGTTTGGACCAAGACCGTGAACAATGACGTTCAATGGATTAATGATACCGCTGCGCTGGTGACCTTTAAAGTTGGCTACTCTAAAGGCGTGTTAAATTACACGGCAAAATATGTCAAATTTCCTACGATTGATGATGCGAACGCTTTCGTGAAATCAATAAGCACGGGATATAACAATGCGAATGCTCTAACTCTCTCATCCGATCCAGCGCTGACGACTGCAACTTCCGGGAACGCCCATGAGAACTATAGAACTATCACAAATACGAGTCCCAGTACGCTTTCTTACGTTAAACTTGTGCGAAACGAACCAACACAGTACGAAAATCGATACATTATTCAAACAAGTGAAGTGGTGGCAACCTATGATGCAGTTGTTCAGAAAGTGTAATGGCTAGAATCTTTCCGACGTTACGTGGTGTCCCATTATTTCTTGCAATAATATGGGTCATAAGGTATCGTCAAACGTTATCGGTGCGTAACACCCCATTTACATTTTTACTTATTTTCTCATCATCAAGGCACTGATGATAAGAAATAGTGCTGAGAGACCCGCCAAGAGGAAGCACGGAACTCACTATCACAATTCGGTAACGCCTCTGAGCTTGCTACTAATAGACCAGTGTATCGTCTATTTTTATTCTTACATATTACGTCCAACTAGCCGAGATCAGAAAGCCAGAATTCAGAATTTCCGTTCGCAGCACGATGTCAGAGCTATCGAATCAGAGAGAGCATTAACTCAAATTGCGTAGACTGACGCGAAAAAAGCTTCGACTCTTGTTTTTTATTATGCCTCGCACGATGTAGCGCTAAATTTGGTTAAGATGAGTGAATGGTATAGTGACGTTTGATGACCAAGGCAACTATGCAGTTGTCTACACTGTTCAGCGTCATATCGAGGATGAGGCCGCACTTATTGCTCCTCACGAACTACAAAGGAGTCTGATATAATCTCTCTAATTTTTCTCTCTCCAAGCTTATCAGCAATAGCCGACAAACAAGGGATCAACAAGTCTTAAGCTTCCTCTTTTATTAATTCGCTTTCTTTGGCGTAAACGTGGAAATTAAACGTGCAGAAACCTACTTATGGAAAAATACGACAATTTTTCGAAATGCGATGATAATCTCGCAGAACATTATCATACAGAGATGAAAGTAGAGAGCGTGATAATTGGTAAGATTTTTAATGATCGTAAACCCTGTTGCTATATCTAAAGTTGAACAACTTTTACATAGATTTGTTCACTACACGCGCGTCAATTTTCTATTGCCTTTGCCTTTAAAGTAATTAACACTTCTTTCAAATTCATTTTGACAGTATCTTCGTTTGCTAGGAGGTATGTCAAAAATGCTTTTTTGGTGTCTCGCTCATTTTGATTCATTACACGCCACCACTAGGGAGTCCCTCTACTGGTATTTATTGATGCCGTTTTTAAATAGATTGTACGATTTTAGATGCACGTCACTTTTGTGGTTATGTTCAATCGATTGACTTAGTGATTGGCTCCACTATCTCTGTAAAAAACATGTTGCAAAATCGATGAATCAGGATGAACTTGAAAAATTTAACCTGTATCAGAAAGGTGTGTACTGTCTATTGGAGCTGCGGAGCATAGACCCGTGGTGTTGCGGCTTAGTGCGAGTCAAAATAAAACATATTAGAGCATTGAATTAAGTAGAACACAGCATACAATTCCATGTTCCTGCGTGATACCGTCATATATTTTTGTTGTCCAACTTCAAATGTTGTCGCCGGATTCTGAAGAGCGCTTTATGCCGAAGGTGCACACGTGCTAACCGCCAACTTTTCCATGCCTGCACCTCGTGAAGCCTGTCACTGTCATCTCCACTCGCGTCATGCTTCCGGGATATTCACCGACGGTGAGGTTTTTATATGAGTACTGCAATGTGGTTTTGTATCAGACCACGTACAATGCGGCTATCAACAGGAGCGACTGCAACCCTAACACACAAAATCAACCATTGTTCGCTCGTATTAGGGAAAGTGAGTGATATAGAAACGAAACTTAAAAGGTGAAACATGAAAAAGTACGCGTTGACTGGACTAATTGCATTTTTATTAGTTGCCGCGGTTTTTGCAGCGGGATGCATGATTAGTGAGAAGAACAATAATTCAACCCAAACACCATCAACATTCACATCTAACGCAACTGCTCAAACATTATCGCCATCATCTTCAGACACAGTGATATCTCACGATGCCACTGTTGAGAAGTTTGTCAATGAAACTCACAATGAATTAGTGAAGAATTTCAGTTTGCAAGCGTGGGATGTCAAATGGGTTAATAGTACGATGGTAAATATGACGTATAGGGTCAAGATAAATGCGGCTTCTACCGTGGTAACTGTCGATCAAAGCAAAATAATTGTGCGTTTGAAGTCAACCGACGAGGCTACTGCTTATTTAAACAGCCTTGATCGTACGGGGTATGAACAGAGTAACGAAGCCTATCCTGGAGGCGGCTTTTATGACAAAGTAGTTGGACATAATCCTACTATTTTCAGAATGTACCAGAAACAATCAGACTCAAAGGTATATTCTCTAGCACAGTTGGACGATACTATATTATTTGCTGAGACGTCAGTTAGGTCAGGCTGAAATGTACTATTGTCATTCGCGTTGTGTTTCAAATAACAGATTTTCATCCTGACATCCAGATATTCGTGCAATACTAGCAGTAACTTCTTGACTCGGAAGCCAAAGGTAAGAGAGCTATATCGACTACTCAAAACAAAGGGGAGACGTAGCGTTCACTAAGCTCGATCGATCTTATTTAGTTGAAGGAATAGCATCTGACAAACAGAATACCACCGCAACTAGCCACGCCAATAGCACTGTCACTCATTCCAACATTGTAGGTCTAAAGAAACCTCTAAAGATGGCAACCCCTTTGGGATTGGTAATAAGCATATATGGCCTTTGCTGTCATTTGAAATACCACCATACGCGATAGTTTTTCTTGGTGGATTATTAACGCTTAATCGATTAAGTATTTAAAAAGTGAAACGTAAGCGTTACATTGAACGTGGTGAAATATTTGGCCATGTTCACCATCTTGAATCAACTTCCACACGTCGATATCGCTTCTAACTCACCCCGTCAAAAACGTCGAAGTGTTACCTGCATACGTTGTTACGAGGGCGTGACTCAGTCATAAAGTGTAACCAACCTTAGGTTTGGAAGAAGAGATAAACTAATTCTACACTCTTGTTGTCCCTGCCTGGGGCGGTTCATCTAACCCTCAGTCGTCGTTCCAAACTCTGCAACAGTCTGGTCCACCGTCTTTATGATGTGTAAAATTCCCTCTTGGATGTCCATAACAACGTCTCGAAGCTCATCAATATGGGCATTAATATCATTAACGTTATCTTTAAGCTGTGTTATATCAGTTTCAATCTCACCAAGACGTCCTGCGATGAGGTCAAGTATTACATCTACCGTTACTTCAGGCATTAATACTCCTCTGCCAATGGTGCGTACTCACACGATTCGACGGCGAACGATTCGATAGTGCTGCTATCCGAAGACCCCTTTCACAGCGGATATCGTGCATTACATAGACCGAATC
This sequence comes from uncultured Methanomicrobia archaeon, assembly GCA_964557335.1. Classification (GTDB taxonomy): domain Archaea; phylum Halobacteriota; class Bog-38; order Methanoflorentales; family Methanoflorentaceae; genus DASPRZ01. The sequence goes on from CAZKZX010000165.1 coordinate 3,796, forward strand.
AGGCAGCGCATCCTGGCATAACATGCACACTAGGAAGTCGGCCAGGGGCAGCTTAACGATGCTCGTGTTGACATTATGTTTTCTGATCCACATCAATGAGATCTTCTCGTCTCTTATGCCATAGTCTTCGTTTTTCACGTGGTACTACCATCTGCAATGAAATGTTATTCTAGCTAATATAGTTACTGAAATGTGCCGTGTGTGAACAGGTAGCAAAATAACTCATAAGTTGGTCGCTCTTGATGTGCAGCTTTATTAGCAAATTATTTAAAGATACTTGGCGGTTTAAACCTTAAAAGTGGGTATTTGTGGTTAAGTTGAGTAATGTAGTTGGATATTTATGGTAAATGCTACAGACTAGAGCTATAAAAAGAACATAGAGCAAGTGGAGCTTCGAGAAAATCCAGCTGCAATTAGCATCGTTTTAGGTGGCGTTGATTAAATAATTACCACAGTTAATAAACCTGAAAATTGTCTTCCAACGCTTCAGATATTGATGGAATAAAAACTTTTTTTCCAAAACGACAGCGTAAGATCCAATCCCTTAAAAACGTGTATTTAAGATAATTCAACTGCCCGCCGCTTTTTGTTTCCTCTCCCCGCTAACAACACCGCAACCCCCCTCCACATACCCACGCACGAGTGTCCGGCAGTGCGCACGCGCGACAACGCTGTCCGGATGTAACAACATTTTGTTGTCACAATTTCAGACACCGAACCCGCGTCAC
>CAZKZX010000166.1:0-4450 GCA_964557335.1 uncultured Methanomicrobia archaeon
AATGGTGGATGAATTAGTAAGTGAAATATCACTAGTAGATATATTTTAGGCACGTTATTTATGGTAACTCTTTCAAGAAATGATTGGCTGGTTCTAAAAGCACTTAAACAATACAAAAAGGCGGTTCCTGAAGTAGTTGCAAGAGCAACAGGGCTCAAAGTCGAAGCCGTCTTACAGTCGGCATATGTCCTTAAAGAGGCCGGCTTTGCTGATATTCAAGAACAAATAGACTTCGTGTATGAGCTTACTGATGAGGGTAGAAACTATGCAGAACAGGGTCTGCTAGAGCGACAAGTCCACGATTATCTAAAGATAAATGGCCCTACTAAACTTTCTGATCTAAAGAGGATTTTTCCTGCCGTAAATATTGCCATTGGATGGCTGAAGCGAAGAAACTGGGCGTCCATAACAAAGATCGACAACGATTCTGTTTTGACGCCGGAAACGGCAGCAGAGGCAATCGAAGAGAAGCTTTTGAGTGATGTGAAGTTCGAAAAGAGCTTTAGAATCGAAGACATTTTTACACTACCTCCTTCTGAAGCGACAGAGGCTGTTGCGCTGATCATCAAGCGTCACCTAGCAACTACACGGGAAGTTAAATCCCGAAATATAGTCATCACAAGCCTCGGTGAAAAAGCTGAGTTCAAAGAAGAATTTGAAGTTGAACGGGATGTTACCGATCTAACGCCTGAACTCATTCGGACTGGAGCATGGAAAGGGCGGTTAAAGCATTATGACGTAAAAGCAGAAACTTCGCCAATTTATCCGGGAAAGACTCATCCGTTGCGACGGCTCATAGACGAGGTCAGAGAGATATTTATATCGATGGGGTTTACAGAATTCAAAGGGCCGATAGTAGAGAGCGAATTCCACAACTTCGATGTGCTTTTTATGCCACAGGATCATCCGGCAAGAGATGAACAAGACACGTTCTATCTCGCTCGACCAGCTGCTCTAGAGCTTCCCACCGACCTCGCAAAGAGGGTCGGAAAAGCCCATATTCTCGGCTGTGCCGGATCAATAGGTTGGGGCGGGGAATTCGACTTTGAAAGGTCGAAAAGAGCTGTCTTGAGAACACATACTACGGGATCGGCCTTTCGATATCTCACTCGACATCCAGAACCTCCTGCGATGATATTCGGTGTCGACAGGGTATTCAGACGAGAGAGCATGGATTCGACTCATCTGCCGCAGTTCCACCAGTGTGAAGGGACGATACATGGCGAGAACCTAAGCCTCGCTGAGCTGCTTGGAGTGCTGAAAACCATATTTGAAAAGCTTGGATTTCACGAGGTCAGATTTAGGCCTGGGTATTTCCCCTTCACCGAGCCGAGCTTAGAGGGTGATATACTAGTAAACGGGAGGTGGATGGAGCTTGTCGGAGCGGGAGTCTTTAGGCCAGAAGTAACTCAACCGCTTGGGCTAAAAAGCGTACTAGGCTTCAGCATAGGCATTGAGAGGATAGCCATGTTTAGACTGGGGATTAGCGATATTAGAGAGCTCTATCTGAATAACATAGACTGGCTAAGAGGGGTGGCCAGCACCATGCTTTGAGGTGAAAGAGTGCCTGTAGTCAAACTAAGCCGCGATGAACTTACAGTAATGGTGGGCTGTGACACACAGAGGATCGTAGAAGTCCTTCCGATGCTCGGGGCGGATATTGAGTGTGTAAGCGATGAAATAGAGGTTGAGTTTTTCCCAAACAGACCGGACTTATTCAGCGTTGAGGGTGCCGCCCGTGCTGTTAGAGGTATGCTCGAGGTTGAACTCGGCCTTCCCACTTTTGCAACATCACCATCTGGGGTGATAATCGAGGTCGATCGATCAGTTAATGTCGTGCGACCCTATGTGGTCTGCGGGGTCATAAAAGAGATCAACATTGACGATAAAACACTCAAATCGCTCATCAATTTACAAGAGGATCTTCACTGGGGTATTGGCCGGAATCGAAAAAAGGCATCGATAGGTGTTCATGATATGTCAAAGATCGTGCCACCCTTTAGATACGCGCTCGGAGATGCGCCGTTTGTGCCTCTCGACTTTACTGAACCATTGACTCCTTCAGAGATCTTACAAGCTCACCCAAAGGGTAGAGAGTACGCGCATATTGTGGGGGACTATCACCCCTTAATTCTCGATAGCAAAGGGCAAGTCCTCTCATTTCCGCCGATAATAAACGGAGAACTTACACGGGTGACCGAACATACGACGGATCTATTTATTGAGGTGACTGGTCTTGACTTAAGGGCGGTTGTGGACTGTCTAAACATTCTGATAACAGCCCTACACGATAGGGGGACAAAAATCGAAACCGTCGACGTCCTGTATAAAGAGAAAAATGAAGTAATAAGGACTCCGGATACCGCCGAGATGACCTTCAATGTTAATAAAAATGACATTGTAAGTCGAATTGGTGTACAAATGGACCACGATGTCATCGTACACTCATTAAGTAGAATGAGGATCGGAGCGACAATTGATGATGATGTCATAACTGCTTCAGTACCCTGCTATCGTACTGATATAATGCACCCCGTCGATATTATTGAAGATGTTGCAATCGGCTACGGCTACGACAAGATTGCGTTTTCCTATCCAAAACTTGGAACAATCGGTAAAAAACTGGAGGAGGAAAAAAGGTCAAGCCATGCTCGCGAGGTGATGAATGGATTAGGGTACCTAGAGGTTATAACGCTCATGCTGGCACCGAGTCAAGCGGATGCGGTGATAATAGAAAATCCGATTTTAGAAGAGCACATAAGCCTGAGAAAAAGGTTAATACCCGGATTAATAGAGATTTTAAGTTTCAATCAACACCGGGAATACCCACAGAGGATTTATGAAGTTGGCGATGTGGTCAAGCTGAAAGACAACGACAAAAACAAAGCCGAAGATGTACGAATCCTTGCGGGAGCCTCGACGCATATCGGCGCGAGTTTCACCGAGGTAAAGGCGACCGTCAGCGCTGTACTGAGGGAGTTTAATATGCCCTTTGAAATTGTTACATCACACGATGGCATGTTTGTTGAGGGGAGGCGTGCTGACCTCATAATTAATGACAGAGCAATCGGCGTATTCGGGGAAGTGGATCCTGAAATATTGGTGCAAAACAAGTTGATATACCCAGTCGCTGCATTTGAGATGCGTTTATGATGTCATTTACGCCATTACGAATGATGTTTGTTTTAAGAGCGACTTGATAAGACACTCATTGAACTTCATCAGCGCAAAGTCTAAATTTGAGCGTAGAAATCGTTCACTATGATGACGGGCAATACTTACCCTAATCCCTTCAACCATTTTATAGTCGGCGTAAATTACATGCCGCGAGAGCATGGCTGTCAAATGTGGAGCGATTGGTCGGAAGTTGATATCGAGAGAGACTTCAGAGCGATAAAAGAACTAAATTTGAATACTGTACGCACTTTTTTGTTTTGGAATGACTTTCAACCAGCCCCCGACGTCGTTTCTCTCGATGCAGTCGAAAGTTTGACAAAATGCTCGAGATAGCAAGAAAATATGGTTTAAAAGTAATACCTACGTTCTTTACGGGACATATGAGTGGCGAGAATTGGGACGTGCCTTGGGGGGGAGGCACATTTTTGATGATCCGTTCATGTTAAAATCGCAAATAGAGCTCGTGAGGTATTTCGCAAAAAGGTACGCAGGTAATGAGACGATACTATGCTGGGACCTTGCCAACGAACATAGTAACGTGGAACGGCCTAGCAGTGAACATTCAGGCTGGTTATGGACACATATGCTGTACCGGGAATTAAAAACCTTCGATCCGATGCACTTAGTCACCGTTGGAACCGACATCACGTCGCTCGAAGAGGATAAATTAAGACTCGATATGATCTCAGCTGATTTTTTGTGCACACATCCGTATCCGATGTATACAAAGCTCATTATGGACCCGATCGACACGATAAGAAGCACATTATTTCCGACTTTTACCTCTAAGCTCTCTCAGGGACTCGGCGATCGCAGAGTGATGCTTGAAGAGTTTGGGACGTCTGCAGAGATGGTAGCAGACACGGTAAGCTCACGATTCTATCAATCCGTGCTCTATAGTATGCTTATAAACGACACGATAGGAACACTCGCGTGGTGTTTTGCAGATTATGTAATTCCAGAACGACTTCCCTATCTTAGTACGCCCCACGAGCTGGAATTTGGCATAACTAACTACGAAGGAAGACCTAAAAATCAAGCTTTGGTCTTGAAAGAATTCGCCAAGAACGTTGAGCAGATAAATTACATCTCGTTAACACCTGAAAAACCAAAAGCCGCGATACTGGTGCCGTACAGATATTACGATTCGCCCTACACCCCGATAAACGTGTACCTAAGATCTCTCTTCAGCGTATTCGTCTTAGCAAAGCAGGCAAACATAGACGTAGATTTCGTTAAACCAGGCGATCCTTTCGACTATGACCTTCTCATA
>CAZKZX010000167.1:0-4441 GCA_964557335.1 uncultured Methanomicrobia archaeon
GAGATCAAGGAGATGGAGTTGATTCGGACACATAAAGCTATCCTCATCCGCGGGGGAGATATAAGCCATATCATGCCTAAGTGACATTCCCCGTCGCTAAATATGTCAAATTGACTCGGCGATGTAACCATACCAGAAGTAACGATACTTATCACCTATCATAATCAAACGACACGCATAATACAGGATTGAAACGCCACTCTCTAAAGGGTTCATGTTGGACCTTTTTAGGTTAAAGAGCACTATCCACTAAAACAAGGACTGAAACATACGCCAATTGATGAGCCAGGGTTTATCGACTTTATTGTTATCGAGTACTATTTATTAAATAGGGATTGGAATGCTGAGTTAAGTATCTGTACGCGAATGTTGTGACGGCGACCACGCAAATAGATGAGCGTCGAAGTAATGGATCCATATCCCCGAGGACGCAGCCACTAACCTCTGGGTCGAGTAATTGCATGGATATCTTTCTCTCCTTTTGTGGTAGCATTTTATTTACTTGCATTTATCATAAGTTAACGACGCAGGTCTACTTACAGTTCAAGGACCAAGATTACGAGAGGGGTATAACAAAGTTGAATTTTAGCATATTGCTTCGTAATCATCGTTTATGACAGCAGTCAAAGGATTAGTGCAGTCCCGGGAAGGGATTTAGGAGGAGAGCTAAACACAGGACTTGAAACCGACTCGCCCGCGATAGGTATAGTGTACCTCTATTCTAGCAATTACCAGTTAGAGGCCCACCCCTTTAGCTACGCGCATGCCCAGTTCCGGATCTGCTTCAGTGAAGTAACCCACCATCCGCTCCTGTATCGGTTTGTCTGCCTTTCCCAGAGAGTCAATAATGTTGTCAATCAGGTGATCCTGCTCCATCGTGCTCATTGATCGATATTTCTCACCTGCCTGTTCGAAGTCATTTGTCGGGTCAATCTTCTGGCGGGTCCCTTCTCCTGCGACCTGATCCGTGCTAGTAGGGTCAGCCGGCGTCTCTTCCGATTTACCGCCAGCCAATTTGTTCGTCTCATAGTGATTGTTGAGTACCGCCTGGGGCCGATTGGTAGGGAGTTGTAAGTACTTAGTACCGAGCCGATACAGCTGGGTATCGTTGTATGCAAAGACCCGGCCTTGTAAGAGCTTGTCCGCGGAAAGTTCGATGCCGGGGACGGTAGTTGCAGGAGAGAAAGCGGCCTGCTCCACTTCAACAAAATAGTTCTTCGGATTGCGGTTCAGAACCATCTTTCCCACGGGCGTGAGAGGAAATTTATCCTCGGGCCACGTCTTGGTAGGGTCGAGCGGATCAAAGCTTTGGCTTCCTTCATCAGCTATATCCATTAATTGAACAAAGAGTTCGTACTCTACCTCTTCACCGCTCGCTATGGTATCCCAAAGGTCCCGGGTAAGATTATCCGGATCCATACCTGCCAAATTGGCGGCTTCATGGCTGTCGAGGTTGTGTACCCCTAATTTCGGTTTCCAGTGGTACTTCACATAAGTAGCTCTCCCCTCTTTGGTTACCCATCTGAACGTGTTAACGCCAAAGCCTTCCATCATCCGGTAGCTTTCTGGTATCCCGCGGTCGGAGAACAGCCAGATGATCATATGGGTTGACTCGGGGGTCAACGAGATAAAATCCCAGAAGCGGTTGATTGCAGACATGTTTGTGGAGATGTTTGAATCTGGTGCAGGCTTGAAGGCGTGCACCATGTCAGGAAACTTTTGAGCATCTCTCAAGAATAAGACAGGCAGATTGTTTCCCACAAGATCCTAGTTACCTTCTTCCGTGTAGAACTTCACCGCAAAGCCTCGAGCATCACGAACGGTATCCGCAGACCCTCGTGCACCAACGACCAGAGAGAAACGGACGAAGACGGGCGTCTTTTTTGTTGGATCCTGGAGGAAGTTCGCGCGGGTGTACTGCGCCATACTTTTGTACACTTGGAAGTACCCGTGGGCTCCCGCACCTTTCGCGTGTACGACGCGCTCAGGGATTCGCTCACGGTCGAAGTACCCGAGTCTCTCGATCAGACGCATGTCTTGTAGAACAACAGGTCCACGCTCACCGACAGTGGGTGAATTCTGGTTATCGGTAGTGGGACCCTCTCGATGTGTGGTGAGGTATTTATCTTCCATAATTTGCAGTATTGTGAGATTAAAATTTAAAGAGGCTCCATTGATTCGTCGTGAAGCATTTATCTTCCGTAATTGAAATTACCCTCTCAATAAGGTATATATGCGGCGAATTTTGGAAAAATAAGCAATAATTGGCAGGTTTTCAGAGCACTCTTGATCAGAACGAAAGATTGAAACTCAAAAATTAAATCTCTCATCTCTTCTAGCTCTAAGCGAGGTTCTGTATCGTAAGATGTTAACGTTTTGCTGTGTTATAGTGCATTTTTCAGGGTGCCGCGCTGAACCTATCTCTCCGATACTCCTTTTTTAGAGTGCCGTCGGACTTTTTGACCATAAACGAGTGGTTGTGATAGTAACACAATTGATGTTAACACAATGGGGCAACTTGTGGACAAAACGAAACGGAAAACTCTGTTGATTTGACCATGCTACTTTTTATACCCAATGTCCACACATTTCTGTTGGTGATAATCACCATGAACGAGAGAGATAAGCGCAACGAATTCCTTTGTAGAATATACGAATACGTAAAGCCCGACATAAATCAACCGGTAGAAGATATTCATATCGTTGCAAAAACTTGGGAATTTACCGACCACGAAATTCAAGCATACGCCAAATATTGGGAAGAAAAACTATTCATTCAAACAAAAAAGGCATTTGGCATTGGGATAATATGGGTACGACTCACCGCGCATGGTGTTGATTACGTTGAAGATATTTGTGCATAACCAACATCACCCCTTTTCTACTTTTTTCCGTCTGAAGCAATCCCAGAATGATGTCTTTGCGAGTAGTAACAAGAACCGGTTGAACGCTTCAATCCTTCATGCATTCACTTTGATACCTGGTAATCTCGTTATGTAACTGACAATGGTCACTGGCTTTCGCGAGCTTGCACGAAGTTGGGGCTTTAACGACGAGATTGCGAACTACGCACATTATTTTGAAGACAACGGCTATCTTCACATAATTGGTCATAAAGACGATCCGATAGCAACAGTCAGATTAACGGAGCAAGGCGTTGACTACGTCGAAAGACTAGATCGTGGCATATTTTTTTAAAAACAAGTTTATTAGTCGCTTGATTCGTGGCTGCCATGTTCATACGCATCAAGCACCACTTCGAGCACTTCGCCGAATGTGACGCGGCGGCCGTGCTCGTGTTTGAGTTTGCTTCTGATTTCTACAAGACGATTATAACTTCGTTTGGGCAGCTTGAGACAGACACGTTCACCTTCTGGCATACGTTCACCACTCCGCCGTCTTGAATTTACCGCTGCTGTAGAGCGCATCAAATAACGCTTTACTGAAATCAGTGCCAAGCGCGTCGCGTATGCCGTCACGCTCGCCGTAAAGCGTGCCGTCATCGTACCAAACTATCTTATTATAATGCTCAGCTAGCTGTTCAGCGATCACGTCTGACCACTCATCATATGTGCCACCAAACTCATTGAATGACGTCTCAGTGTGCCAATTAGTCATATCAGAGATAGCAAAGAGCGCTTTGATTTCCTCTTTGGTGTATAGTTCAATCGATCTCATCGCTTTTCATCACCATACCGTATTTTTGGATGAGTCGTATAAAAAGTAGCATGTTGCAGCTAAGACACTTTTGTTTCGAACGGTTATTGTAGTGGTTGTGTCGCGTTAAAAACGACGTTGTAGCTTCCATAGGTAGCTAGTTCATCACATGTAATAATGAAAACTAAATACGGTAGTATGGCGCACTAACTAGTACCCATACTCTTAAACTGAACTATCTCGCACTCGTACTCATAAAATGAGTGACGGTTAATCAACAAAATAAAACAAAACAAACGCAGTACCTGCAACTTTGACTATGTGATGGTCGGACGACCATGTAAGCAAGCCGGCTACCGACACAACCGTAGCCGGCGTATTCTTAGTAACGTAATAAATTAACTGAATTTTTAACCGCTCACGTCAACGTAGTTGTATACCTGTTAGGCTTCAACTCCGTTTCGGCGTGGAAGTTCACTCGCATACCGTCAGGCACTAGGTTGCAATCCTTTTAGTCAATCCTGCGTGGACGTCCGCAAGGTGCAGCCCCTCTTGGGCCACAGCAACCTTAACACCACGCAAGTATACTTGCAGTTCAATGACCAAGACTTGCGAGAGGGGTATAACAAAGTTGAATTTTAAGATAGCTCAGTAAGATCTGTGCTTCCGAACATGTTTTTCATTCCTCACCTCTCCGAGTCACGCATGTGGTTTACCCGTCGACGCATGCTTTTTTCGTTCAAAAAATGGTTGAATCATCTTCTCAAAAATAGTAATTTGGTTT
>CAZKZX010000168.1:0-4433 GCA_964557335.1 uncultured Methanomicrobia archaeon
TTCGAATAAATAATGTGCTTTTATTCTCTAAACAGCATTTTTTGAGTTTAATAATTATAATTAAATTGAAAATTTAGCTTTATTATTACCAAGACTTAATTAGTAAGAATTCTACTTATCCTTTAATAATGTCGTTAACAGAAAGTGATGTAAAAATTATTTCTGGGGTGCTCGGGAGGCCACCTAATAATGTGGAGCGTTCAATTTTCGAAAACCTCTGGTCGGAACATTGCGCGTATAGATCGAGCAAACCGCTCCTTAAAACCATGCCAACGATCGGTGATGTTGTGCTGATTGGACCCGGAGATGATGCGGCTGTTATTCTGCTAAAGGATGACTTTGTCCTCGCTATTGCCATGGAAAGCCACAACCATCCTTCGTATGTTGATCCCTATGATGGTGCCGCGACAGGGGTCGGCGGTATCGTGCGGGACGTGATATCTATGGGCGCCAAGCCCATCGCATTAATGGATGACCTCTATTTTGGCTATCCAGACAAAGAAAAAAATCATTATCTCTTTGAACATGTCGTTGAAGGAATAGCTGATTACGGCAATTGTATTGGAGTTCCTGTCGTAAATGGTGAAGTTGTATTCGATTCTAGCTACGATGGGAATCCTTTAGTCAATGTCGTTTGCATTGGATTAGCAAAACGAACCGACATAATTACTGGCAGAGTTAAAAAACCTGGCAGTCAAATCATATTGTTGGGCGCAATGACCGGTCGCGATGGCCTTGGTGGGGCGTCTTTTGCATCTCGGGATCTTAGTGAAGACTCTGAAGCTGAAGATAGGCCATCTGTCCAAATCGGTGATCCCTTTACTGAAAAGTTGTTGATAGATGCGACTCTCGAAGCAATACATACAGGGCATGTTCTTTCGTGCCGCGATCTCGGAGCAGCGGGTCTTGCTGGTGCTTCATCGGAGATGTGCGCAACGTTTGGTGCAAAGTTAATACTTGATAACGTGCCACTTCGTGAAGCAGAAATGGCTCCTATGGAGATTTTAGTGTCGGAATCGCAGGAAAGGATGGTGCTCGAAGTGCTGCCCGAATACGTCAATGAGATGCTTCAAATTGCTGATAAGTATGATTTACAGGCGTCTGTGATCGGAGAGGTTATCCCAGAATCGAGATATGTTGTTGAACATAAAGGAGAAGTCGTCGCTGACATTCCAATAAAGTTTCTCACGGAGGAAGCACCTGTCTGCCAACGCGAGGCGATCGAGGTAGCGCCAAAACGAAAGAGTGAGGATATGAAGACAATTGGACTTAAAGAACTGGCGCTGATGATTCTCTCTTCGCCGAACATTGCTTCTAAAGAATGGGTTTACAGGCAGTTTGACCACGAAGTTCAGGCAAGAACAGTGATAAAACCAGGAAATGGTGCAGCTGTGCTTACAATCGATCGAACTTTTGGGATAGCAATATCTTCTGGCTGTAATCCTAAGTTTGGTGTCCGCAATCCGAGTAAAGGAGCCGTATTAGCGGTTTTTGAAAATGCAATGAACCTAGCAATCAAAGGTGCACGACCAATAGCGTTTGTAAATTGCCTTAATTTTGGAAATCCAGAAAATTCAGAAGTCTATTGGCAGCTTAAATGTTCTGTAGAAGGGCTTTCATATGCAGCACGAATTCTTGACGTCCCTATCGTAGGCGGCAATGTTTCCTTGTACAATGAGAGTGAAGAGTTTCACACAGCCATAATTCCAACACCATCAATTGGGATGGTGGGGATCATTGAAGATGTCTCAAAATCGCCGCACATTAGCTTCTCTAACGAAGGAGACATCATCATTATAATTGGTGATACTAAGAGCGAGTATGGTGGTTCAGAGTATTATGAGATACTAAACGTCTTCGATACAGTGCCTGAACCGGATCTTAATATAAAAGATACAATAGATCTGATCGTACATCTCATTGGAACGGGGCTTATAACTGCCGCTAACGACGTATCCAACGGGGGATTAATCGCCTCTTTAGCTGAAATGTGCAGTGAATTCGGAGCTCGAATAGATTTTTCAAATTATTTAGAAAATGAAGCTGAACTCTTTTCTGAAAGTTGCGGAAGAGCCATTTTAACGATCCAGAGCCATAACCTTGACAAAATTAAACATATTCTTGAAAAAGCGCAGGTAAAATATAGGATAATTGGAGAGGTAACGGCGGCTAAACTCTATATCAAAATGGGATTGCGAGAATTGACTTTATCGCTGAATGAGGTTAAACGCGCGCTCAACAGCCTTACTGCCACAATGGCGTAAAGATTACATTCGTTACGATGTGTTATAAGTTTAAATGAAGATAGAAAGTGCAAATGAACCGGGATTAACTGTAAATCTTATTTATGGGACGTACGGAGAAAGCGGGATCTTAACGAGCATTTATAATACCAAGAAAATGCTTAGATTACTTGAATCTGAAGGGGTCAAGTTTCTTGAAAATTCTTATAAATTTTGTGATGTAATGCACGCTCAAACATTTGGTCCAATAGCCTTTGTAATGGCGTTGGCTTATAGACTTCGTCGCAAAAAAGTGATAATTCACGCTCACACTACACCCTATGACATGAAAAACAGTTATAGAGGCTCTAACTTTCTAAGTAAATGCATAAAGGGGTATCTCAGTTTCTATTACAATTTGGCAGATGTTTGCATTGCGCCTTCCGACTACACAAAAAATATCTTACTGAAGACCCTCAAACTCAAGACTCGTGTAGTCGTATTAAGTAACGGAATAGATGTATCAGGGTTCACTAAGGATGCTTCTCTTGGGGCAGTTTTTAGAAAAAGGTGGCGTCTCAGCACAGATCCCGTTATTCTTTCAGTTGGTTTTGCCTTTATCAGAAAAGGGATTGTCGATTTTATTGAAGTGGCAAAACGCCTGCCGCATTACAAGTTTGTGTGGGTAGGAAGAATACTTGGGGATCTATTTTTACCACAAGATGCAAAAAATGTCATTGAAAATGCTCCCCCAAACGTACTCTTTACGGGAAAGATTAGTAACGTACTTGAGGCATTAAGCGCCGCCGATATGTTTGTTTTTCCCTCGTACGAAGAAAATCAAGGCATTGCCGCACTTGAAGCTGCAGCATGTGGACTGCCAATTGTAATGAGAGATATTCCAACGTATGTGGACTACGAAGATAACGTAAACTGCTTGAAGTTTCATACGGTTGACGAATTCACTACAGCTGTGGAAGAATTGATACTAAATAAGTCAAAAGCTAAGAAGCTAGGCAGAAATGCACTGCTGATGGTTCAACAGCACGACCTCCACGTAATCAGCAAGAGACTTTTCGATATCTATCTTGATGCACCTTGAGCGTTTTGGAAACGGCCTTGTTTTAAATTGTCAGGTAACTAAACTCAAATGGCAACTAATTTAAAAGAAAAACTATATAGCGCTAATATTCATTACAACAACCGTTAAAAATAAGAGGGAATTAAACGTGCATATCGGTGAAGCTTTATTGGGTAATGAGCCTGAATTAGCCCATATTGATCTGCTCATAGGTGATAAAAAAGGCCCAGTAGGAATGGCATTTGCGAGCGGTCTGTCGCATCTTTCGAAAGGGCATACGCCTTTACTCGCTGTCATCAGACCTAATCTGCCAACAAAGCCAGCGACGCTCATCGTGCCAAAAGTTACGATGCAGAACTTGGAGCAGGCGGCTAGGATGTTCGGGCCCGCTCAAGCTGCTGTTGCGAAGGCGGTAGCGGATGCTGTAGAAGATGGTGTAATTCCAAAAGACTTGGTTGAGGAGTATGTTTTAATCGTCTCTGTTTTCTTGCATCCTGATGCAAAAGATTATGACAAGATTTACCGGTACAATTACGGTGCTACAAAATTAGCCATAAAACGTGCTCTAAGTGATTTTCCCTCAATTGAGACGGTTCTCTATGAAAAGGATCGTTCAATGCACCCTGTAATGGGCTTTAAAGTGACAAAGTTGTGGGATCCGCCTTACTTACAAGTCGCATTTGATCTCACGGACTTGAGCGCCGTGTTAAGTGTCATGGACAAGCTACCAATAAATGATCATCTCATCCTCGAAGCAGGCACCCCGCTCATTAAGCGATATGGGTTGGGAGTCGTTCGGGAAATGAGAAAAGTACGCCCGAGTTCGTTTATCGTAGCGGATCTCAAAATTCTTGATACCGGTAATTTGGAGGCGAGGATGGCCGCTGATGAAACTGCCGATGCAGTAGTTGTGTCTGGTTTAGCATCACCTGCCACAATTGACAAAGCTATTGAAGAGGCAAATAAAACGGGTATTTATGTTATTATAGATATGCTAAATGTTAATAAACCTGAAAACGTTCTGAAATCATTAAAGAACAAACCCGATATCATCGAACTACATAGAGCAATTGACGTTGAAGATACTGCTCATGCATGGGGCAACATAGGCACTTTAAAGCAGTACTGCA
>CAZKZX010000169.1:0-4416 GCA_964557335.1 uncultured Methanomicrobia archaeon
GATTTTCGGGAATTTCAACGCGCTTTTGAAGTCGCGGCATCTGGCGAAAGCGTGCAGACAAGAGATATTCTACTCTCACGAAAATCAATCTAGGCAACCGGTGAAGTGAAGCCCTTTTGTCCCCACCAGCGCCCTGCATACCCGATGGCGCCGGTGGCGGCATGGTGCAAACACGGCTCAAACGACAGCCTCCCAACACCGCCGCCTGCCCTCCCTCGCCCACTTGGTCGTAGGCATCGCCGCCCTCTTTGTTGGCTCGTCTTCCTCTTTGTTCCCCTCCTTATTCCGCTTGCCCTTGGCGCTGAAGGGCAAGCAGCACTACTCAACAGCCCCACCATCCCCCCACCCATCATCGCTTGGCTCACCCTCCCCCTCATCGCCATCGCCCTCACCCTCGGCGCATCCTCCTCACTGTCCTCGCCTGGACTCGGCGCTACTACTGGGACACCTTCGACAGGATCCGCTACACGGTCGTCACCGCCGCCGCCCTCGCTTTTGTCATCTGGCTGAACTACTGGAACCTCATCGGTTTTAAGTGGTGAGGGGAACCGTTCACGGGCGGACACCATGATGACACATTTCCCCCTCTTATTTCGAGGTTACATTCCAACGCATCGCCACTGGTCAGATTGAACTGTTTGATGCTGCTTTGTAGGGCAGCGATCCATCCAGTTTCCATATTTCAAGAGGGGTGGGTGTGCGTACAAATGAAAACTCCCCTTCCCATAGTTCGCCTTGATGATAGAGCAGTAATATTTCTCTCTCCCACTTTATCGTTGTGCGAACAAAATAACAGCAAGTTTAATGTTTTAAACAGATAATTTAACGGCTTAAAATATGAGAGGCGTTAAAATGCACAAATGTATCGCGCTTTTACTTATATCGATTACTGTGTTGGCATTGGTGCCTGTGTCGGGGTGTGCATCACCAAGCAGTAGTAAAAACGCTTGTAATCAAAACGTGACGAGCACCGCGGCGACTGTGAATCAAACGCTCAAAACTATGGTAGAAAAAACACATGATATGCTCGCCGAGAACTCAACAATGAAGGCTTGGAACGTAACGTGGATAGATGCTAATACCGTAAGAGTCGACTACGCTAGAGAATACTACAATACATCTGAAAATTTCACATTGCACGTAAACGGCAATATTACAATAAAACGATTTAACACTGTCAACGATGCGACCGATTATCTAAAAAGCCAAGTTAGTGGCTATAAATTAGATTCAACGACGCCCGCAAACGACTCAGCATACATTAGAGCAACTGGACATAAACCGTCGACATATGAACGTTGGATGAAAATTAATGAATACAGTAATGACCATTATGATATAAGTGCCATCTCGCAATCAGACAATTTTATATTAAGTGGAAATGATGTAGCAGATCTATACGCGGGTAGAATAACGTAAAACACGCAATTACTTTTATTATCTCGCGGGCATAGTTACATGTCTTAAAAAGTGAGAATCGACAAAAGGAGGTGAGAATGTGGGGGTGATTACATCATCAATTATAACCATTATAACCGGGCTAACTCTCATCTTTCCTCCATTAGCCGCGATTTTAGATCCAATTCTGGGAGTACTTCTTATATTGTCAGTGTTTATTCCGATTTAAAAATACAAGTTCTCTCCGTTACCGGCGGTGTGAGTTTAGACGACGCGCCCTGCCTCCGGATGGGCGAGCACGAAACGCGTTGCGAGAGAGGCGTTGGTTCGCCAGAATGACGATGTACGCCACCCAATTGCGCAGTCTACGGTGAGGTGACGACGCAGTTGTCGTTTAAGGAGCGCGTGTGGACTATCAACGTTTTAAATACACGGTGGCCTATTTCTGAAGAGTCATGTGAAACGATCGCTTCACAAGCACTCTTCCTTAAAATATGAGCAGGCATCTAAGACATGGGAGCTGAATAGGAACACACGTGGTTATGCATGGTCGTGGATCGCTGTACAACTACAACAACGACTGAGAATGCGCTTGAACAAGCGCTGTCTGCAATTGCCAGACATTATGGGGCGGCACTGTATCTGATAAACCCTCGCACTATTACGGTGCGTGCATGGGTCAGCTGGCTGTGCCGTTTCGGCTGTGCAAATTTTGCAAAGCACTTTTGTTGCCCTCCGTACGTTCCCAGTCCCACCGAAACGAGGGCGCTCCTCGGGGAATACCGAAGGGCATACCTCATCCATTTTCGGGGCGTTCCTGAAATGGAACGCGTCGGTTCCGGTAATGTGCCAAACGAATGGGCTAAGTATCGCGCAACGTTCGTCATTCGGATCCATAATGCCGTTTATGAACTTGAGCAGTGCGCCTTTTATCAGGGCTTTTACAAAGCACTCGCTTTCGCTGCGTACCCGTGCAGCTACTGTAGTGATTGCATTGCGCAACAGTCGGCTGGCGTTGTTGATCTCTCACTCAAGAGGGCGTGTCGCCATTCGGAGAGAGTGCGGCCTTCAATGGAAGCTGTCGGCATTGACGTATTTTCAACCGTAAGAAAGCTACATTTACCAATCGAGGTTATCCCGTGCGAAGATAACGTTCACGGGCGGATCATGCACACACACCTTAATTCATACGGATTGCTCCTTATTGACTAGACGAGTGATGGCAGTCACTTCGAAGACACGGCCGACCGTTCATCGTGAATAATGCGATCACGTCAGCTTCTCGAAGACTCCTTCGAACACCTTTCCCATCAGCGACCTCGTGAATCTGCTGCCGCGTTCGCGCAACCCTACGGCAGCCATCACGCGCCTGATTTCTCCTGCGGAGACGCCGTGCTGTTCTCGCGTTGGCTCTGAAAGAAACAGTTTGCCGCCCTCTTTCAGCTTGTGGGACAAAATGCTTACTTTTTCCACACGGATGTTTTTGTCGACGTGGTGCAAGACAAAATGAATGACAACTGCATCGTATGCGCCATCTTCAATGTCGAGTGCCGCGACATCGCCAAGCTTGAAGTCCACGTTCGGGTACTTCTTCAGGCGCTTTCGTGCTGCGTCCATCCACACCGGAGAGACGTCCACGCACGTCAGATGTCCGCCGCCCGTGAGCAAGCGCCGTGCGATGTGCCGCGCTATCCTGCCCGAACCGGAGCCATAGTCCAACACCCATTCACTACCTGCGAGCCCAAGCTGGTCGACGTGGTGCTTGTATACGGGGCTTAAGATGGTGTATCCGACCACTGTGGTGAAGAACACGTGAAGCGGGTGCGGATCGCGCTCGCTCAATTGCTGCGTCACCTCCTGATATGCTATTACGCAATGCGCGCGACAACTCTATTTCAGTAACATCATCAAATCTTAGTGAAAGGTATATAAATAAACCACAGTACGCTCTTTCTGGAAATTAGTTTGACTATGCTCTTCATTAATTACGCCAATCTCAATACTACCGTGAGAGAACGACCACGGTTTATCATTCTTGTAGGGTTGCCTGGTTCCGGTAAGACGTGGCGTAAGACGAAGGTAGCTCAAGGCTACAAAGGAGTGGTACTAAACCCTGACGATATCCGGAAGATCGTCTTCGGCGTTTATTTCGATCCGAAAAAAGAGCCTGATGTCTGGAGGCATATTTACAGGGAGTTAAGAAGGGCCCTTTCAAACGGTGAAAATATCTGCTTTGACGCCACAAATGTGAAAAAGGCGCGGAGAAAAGCTCTGATCAGACTTGGGCACGAATATAATGCGTACATTGAGGCAATTTATTTCAAGGTTCCTTCAGAGGTGGCGCTCAAAAGGAATGTGGAGAGGCCGGCAGATGAGCGCGTCCCCCTCGGAATAATGATGCGAATGATAAGAAACGTCCAGCCCCCTGAACTTTCAGAAGGGTTTGACAGCGTGGAAGTCATTGACATGGCTATGGCAGGACAAAAAGTCGAAAATGCCACTTAGCCCCCCTCACGTTGTACGTGCAAATGTCTGACGCAGTGATAAAACGGATGAGTGAGGTCGCTTTCGATGCCTGCGATGCACCGGGTGTCGCAACATTGCTCTATCAATTGGTTGTCGAATTTACGTCGATTGATTTGAAGCAAGCCCTCTTGTCGGCTGGTTCCTTTTTAAGTCACTGACGAAGTTCCAGATGAATTGAATGAGCTGCTTGAAGACTCTCACAGAGTTTTCTGTAACTGACGTACACTTCGTTGGTGTCGATCTCCTCTTCCCGCTCGATATGAGAGCATAAAGCACTATTTTCACCAGATGTACGTTAATTCGTTTCGTTTCTCATCGTTCAGTAGGACACGAGGGGTGTAGAATATCTTCTGGGACCGTCGCTTGTAGGCAGCAGCCCCGAGGACCTTAAGGTAGACTCACGGACCGGGTGTACAGTCATCACCGTCACTGCCAGCGGGGCAACAATACCGAACCCCGACCCGCATTACGTCATCCCTGAAGACTCCACGC
>CAZKZX010000170.1:0-4308 GCA_964557335.1 uncultured Methanomicrobia archaeon
ACGTCGCGTTTGCATCGCGAAGGTAGGGGGTTCGAATCCCCCCGGCTCCACCAAAGGGGAAGATACCTGGAACTCCCCACCTTAAGAAAGGCCGCTCTTCGGGTTCCAGAGTCTTTTCAATAACCTTTGCTTGGCCAGCACAGTCCGGGATAAGATAGCCGCCGACTCTCGAGTTCGAATCCATCGAGGAGCCCGACTCTCAGGTTGATACACCAACCCTACTCATGTAGATACATCTTCTAATGCTGATCGGCCTACTATTGACAATAAGTTACTTATAGGGTAACCTTACAAGTATCTATGGATAAGGATACTTTAAGGCTACCCCAGTTCAATTGTACAAGGTGCGGGCATGAATGGATACCCAGGAAAACGCAAGTACCCCGCAGATGCCCAAAATGTAAATCTCCTTACTGGGATGTTCCCCGAACGAACAGACAAAATCAGAACCATAATAGCAGAATACCAACGGGAATTGATACTAACTTTGGAGAGTCAAAACACTAATGACTAATAACTCAGCAGTTGAAAGTGCCCCCTTCACTTTACTGGAGGCAAACAACCACTATAACCCTCACTTATTTGAAGCCTACCGATATGACAGGAACTGTGGCCAGTATTGGTCGGAAATAGTTCAGGCACCTCTTCTGTCAGATAATCCAGCACATGGCGATGAGTTCCAGTGAAGGCTGTAATAAAGGATGGGATATCCTCACGCCTTTGCATGGAGATTGCCGCCATTTGCAAACTCGCAATCCACCCCTCGGTGCGAGCATCCACAGCGGCGACTTCTTCGTCAGAAAGACCCAAACCAATAGTGCTGTTCAACAGGGTTTCAGTTTCCTCCACGGTGAAGCGTAAGTCTTGAGCACGAAATTCATTGAGCTGCCCGCGAGCACGCATCCGGGCCAAGGGTAAAGGTGGATCAGCACGGGTAGAGATGACCAGACGAAGTTGTCCTGGCAGATGTTCAATAAGAAAGGATAGGTCTTGATGGATAGCTTGCTCTTCTATCAAATGGTAATCATCAAGAACAAAAATGTAAGGTTGGATTGATAGCTCGGCGCCTGCTATTTCGTTAATTAGTTCGATCAAGCGAGATTATATGTCTAGAAACTCGGGAGACCTTAACATCTGAAGGACAGTGTTCCCTATGTGCGGCTGTTTTGTCTGCAAAGCCGAAATGAAATGGGTCCAGAAGCGAACTGGATCATTGTCGCCTTCATCTAGAGATAGCCAGGCTACCGGCAGGTCAACATTATTAGCTAATCCCGCAAGCAGAGTAGTTTTTCCATAGCCAGCAGGAGCCGAGACCAAGGTTAGAGGACAGTGCAATCCCGCTCTCAAACGCTCGATCAAATGTGGACGTGAGACCAAGTCCGGGCGAAGGCGAGGTGCGCAAATCTTCGTTGTGACAAGTAATGAAACCATTTGATGCCATTATAATCTTTGGTTTCAGCACTATCAAATAGGGTTGGTACGGCTACTTAAGTAAATATTCTAACATTCAGAGGACTTTCCCGTAAGCCCAATCACATATTTCCTGAATCTTCTTAAAATGCTCTGGAACTGTTCTGCTTCCTTATCGTTCAGAAACTGCATTGTCTGGGAGCCGATTTTGAGTCTTACGGACATGGTCTGTTCCACCAGGTCTAACCCCTTTTCGGTAATGGAGACTTTTCTAAGGCGACGGTCGGTCTTCGTCCTGGAACTTTTAGTCAATCCTAATATTTCCAGACTATCAACGGCTTTGGTGGTGGCATGCTTGGAGCGCGTTATCCTCCGGCTCAAGTCAGTCGGTGTAATAATGCCGCCGCGGGCGATGATAATATGCAAGATACTCATCTGGGTGACGATGTGATCCCCGGAGCTCCGCACATGGGATGTATGTGGTTTTTACCCAGGCCCCGGAACAATAGCGAAAAACCCGGCGTGGACGCTCATACCCATGATTTTGATGAGATACTGGGATTTTACGGCTGCGACCCATATAATCCGAGCGAACTCCATGGTGAGGTGGAGTTCTGGCTGGGAGATGAGCAGTACTTGCTGACTAAAAGCTGTACCATCTATGTCCCGAAAGGACTAAAGCACTGCCCGCTATTCATCAGAAGGCTGGATAAACCTCTTTTCCATTTTGGCTGGACGCCGACTCTGCCCAAGTAAAAGCTACGAGCATCATCTGCTATGGTAATCCAGTTCCCGCTAGAGTGTTCCTCTGAGCCGCGGGTCCAACGCATCTCTTAGCCCATCCCCGACTATATTGAAGCTGAAGACCACCAGCATAATGGCCACGCCAGGCGCAAAAGAAAGGACTGGTGTCGTTAAAAGATATTTATAGCCGTCGTTTACCATCGCTCCCCAGGCGGCCTGCGGTGGTTGGATGCCGATACCCAGGAAACTAAGACCAGCTTCAGCCAGGATAGCCGTGCCCAGCTGGAGAGTAATGAGCACGATGATGGGCGGAAGACAGTTGGGAATCAGGTGGCGTATCATGATGCGCCAGTTCCCCGCGCCTAGCGAACGCGCCGCGGTGACGTAGTCGTTTTCCTTGGTGGAAAGCACCTGGCTGCACATCAGCCTGGCATATAAAGACGTCAGGGCAATGCCAATGGCCACGATGACGTTTTTCAAGCCGCCCCCAAGGAGCGCCGCCAGTACGAGTGCCAGCAAAATCATCGGAAAAGCCATAAGTGCATCGATGAATCTCATGATAATATTGTACGTCCACCCGCCGAAATAGCCAGCAATGAGCCCCAGCCAGATACCGAGAATGGCCGCGATACCCACCGAGACGACGCCGACCAATAATGAAGTTCTCGCCCCAAAGATAATCCGGCTAAGCGTGTCCCTTCCCAATGCATCCGTCCCCAGCCAATGGGCGGCAGAGGGCTGTTGCCGTGCCGCATTAAGGTTCTGCGCGTATGGGTCATAAGGCGCTATCAGCGGTGCGAAGATGGCGACGATGATGAAAGCCAGAATCACCACCAGCCCGAACACGACCACCTTACGCCCGAGCATTACCCGCAGAATGTGGCCCTGGCCGGTCCGGGGAGCGGCCCCTAAAGTGATAACGTTACTCTCTTGAGTCATATCTTCTAACCATAGCGTATTCTGGGGTCGAGCCAGCCGTAAGTAAGGTCGACCAGCAGATTAACCACGACTATCATCGTCGCAATCAACAGCGTAACAGCCTGGATGATGGCATAGTCCTTGCTAAGAAGCGCCTGTACGGAAAGCGAGCCCATGCCGGGGATGCTGAAAACTGTCTCGACAAAAACGGAACCACCTAATATATAGCTAAGTGATATACCCATTAAAGTGACTACCGGGATAAGACCGTTTTTCAACGCGTGCCTCATAACAACGTTACGTTCCCTTAAGCCCTTGGACCATGCCGTCCTGATGTAGTCCTGCCGGATTACCTCCAGCATGCTTGACCGTGATTGGCGCGCGAGAGACGCCAGCGGCATTACCGCCAGGCAAGCTACCGGTAAGATTAGCTGTTTTATATTTTGTATCAAATCTACTGTTGGTGAAGTATATCCGAACATGGGGAGCAAGTGCAGCTTTAGCCCGAAAACGTATATGAGGAGTATACCGAGCCAGAAAATGGGCACGGCTATGCCCATGTATGAAAAAACTGCCATCACGGTGTCCAGCGCCTTGCCCCGCCGTAAGGCTGAAAGCACCCCGGCCGCGGTGCCGAGGACACTCCCGATGATGAAAGCAGGAATTCCAAGATTGAGTGTTACGGGGATACGCCGCTTGAGAAGCGCACCTACGCTTTCAGAATAAAACAACGAATCGCCGAAATTACCGTGGAAAATGCCGTTTATCCATTCGAAATATTGTACTACGATCGGTTTGTCCAGGCCGAACTCATGCCTGGCTGCCTGAATTTGCTCCAGAGTGAGTGTCTGCTGCTCCTGGCGGGACATATAAAGGTAAATGGGATCCCCGGGGAGAAAGCGTATCACAAGGAAAATCATCAGGGTGATGATGATTAGGACTATCAGCGCAAGTATTAACCTGCGGACGAGGTATGTTGCCATTCTTGCCTTAGTAGAAAAACTGGTTTAACACTATCCAGCCAGATTACCGGAAGGCAGTGTCATTACCTGACCTAATCTAGCATAGTTAAAAAAAAATTGTCAAATTTAACAAAAGAACAATAATTATAAAAATGTTAAATTTATTGACTTTTCAACACCTGCTGCGATAAAATAAGCGGACGAAGACAGGGGGCGTTGAATAATCAAAAATTTTAAAAAGGAGAGATAAAAGAATGAGAAAAACTGTTTTTGG
>CAZKZX010000171.1:0-4297 GCA_964557335.1 uncultured Methanomicrobia archaeon
ATAGCCCATCTGCCAATAGCTCCGCTCAAGCCAGGATCGGTCACAAAGCCGTTGCCCGGAATCATAGCGGATGTAGTTGACGACAAGGGGAAACCTGTGCCACTCGGAAAAGGAGGGCTGCTTATAATAAGGACGCCGTGGCCGGCGATGCTACGGACCCTGTATAAAAACCCTGAGCGATATATTAAGACGTATTGGAAAGTAGTGCCGGGCGACGTGTATTGTCCTGGAGATATCGCGCGAAAAGATGCAGACGGCTATTTCTGGATTCAGGGACGAGCAGATGA
The DNA here is from genome assembly GCA_964557335.1 of uncultured Methanomicrobia archaeon. Taxonomy (GTDB): domain Archaea; phylum Halobacteriota; class Bog-38; order Methanoflorentales; family Methanoflorentaceae; genus DASPRZ01. The sequence goes on from CAZKZX010000171.1 coordinate 288, forward strand.
TGTATTAAAGATTGCTGGGCACAGGATAGGAACAAGTGAGGTAGAATCAGCATTTGTCAGTCATCCTGCAGTCTCAGAAGCAGCTGTGATAGGTAAACCGGATCCCATAAAAGGAGAGGTCATTAAAGCATTTCTTATCTTGAAGGAAAATTACCAGGGAGATTCTCGCTTAACAGCAGAAATAAAAAATCACGTCAGACACGAAATCGGACCAATTGCTGTCATCGGAGAAATAGAATTTACAAAAACGCTGCCTAAGACCAGAAGTGGAAAGATAATGAGGAGGGTGCTGAGAGCACGTGAGCTTGGTATTCCTGTGGGGGATGTGTCAACGTTGATAGACACGTAAAACGTGATAGCACTTGTGGGAAGCTGGCCATTCGTTGTGCGCAAAGTAATTACTGAGTTAAACGGGAGGTGAAAGCCACCTATTAGCACTTATTCTTCAGTCATTTGTAGATCTGCATCCTTTACACGTCGTATCAGAAGAAGAGCAAGACATTTGAGCCCAAACCTTCTTAATTTGAAAGGCGTTAACTTATGTTACCTGTTAAAATATCTTTGCTCTGAGACTACCGTTCGTCACTTGATAAAGGCGTATAGATCCTCAAGATCACTTTGCTTAACTATTGCAAGATTATTTATATTTTTGTGGTACATAGTGTGCTGTTGGTGATTTTATTGGCAAAATGGATTTGTACTGTCTGTGAATGGATTTACGATGAAGAGGTGGAGGGAGTGCCCTTTGAAGAACAGCCGGAAGACTATATATGTCCGTCTTGCGGAGTAGATAAATCCTATTTTGAGAAGTTACCGTAACAATTATTAATGCTGCGTTTTTTAAGAACCTTACTTTTTTGAAAATATAATAAAATCTGACTCTAATTTGAAATATATCTTTTTTACAGAAGAAAGACAGATCTCATAGAGGAAAAGTAGAGCAATGTAAAGACCTCGTTTTTATACATCATTAAAGAGATATGGTTGGTTGTTTATTCAAAACTACCATCCTATTTTTTTTACTCTGCTTGTGATTGTATTTGTCGCAACTCGAAAAAAAGTACCGTTCCTCGCGATATTTTTGCCGTATGTTTATAATCTTGTACGCAGCTATGTTAGCGGTAGCATATTAGACGCATGATTGTATCAAATCGTTGTCAGCTGTGGTGTTGCTTCCAAACTGTAGGGGAGTGCACTAAGCCAGAGAGTCTGTTTATCATGGTAAATCCGAATCAACTGATGGAGGCGTGCTATGAGTAAAAATAAGTTGAACTGGAAGATTGGAGGAAAGGCGGGTTACGGTATCATGACTGTTGGGGAGATGTTTTCACGGATATTTGTTAGAGGTGGGTATTATATCCACGCCCACGTCGAGTATCCGTCTTTAATTCGCGGTGGTCATAATACGTTCCAGATAAGAGTGGATGATCAGCCCGTACATGCGCCTATTGAACCAATCGACCTCCTTGTGGCACTCGATAAAAATACAGTGGATTTCTATGTGAAAAAAATTGTTCCCGGCGGAGGCATAATCTATGACGCTGATCAGATCAAGGTAGAAGAGACTCGAGATGACATTGTTTGGTATCATGTTCCGATGAACAAGCTCATTACGGATCTGAAGCTTCCGAAAGTCACGGAGAACATCATGTCGATGGGTGCTTCCATTGCGGTTCTCGGCTATGATTTGGACATGCTCAATGCTTTGCTTGAGAAGCAATTCGGCCTAAAAGGACCGAAAGTGCTTGAGCCAAATGTCGCGGCGGCTCTGGCAGGTTATAACCACATTCGAGACAACTACCCGGAGCCATTTAAAATTCAGTTATCACCGATAGAAAAAGCTGAACGGATGACTCTTACTGGGAATGATGCCATCTGCATGGGCGCTATCAAGGCGGGCATGAAGTTCATTGCAATTTATCCTATGACCCCTACCCATACCATCCAGACGTATATGGCTGCGCAAGCGGTTAAGTTCGGCATCTCTATGGTACAGCCAGAAGATGAGATTTCTGGTATAAATATGGCAGTTGGAGCCAGCTTTGCGGGCGCGCGATCTATGGTAGCAACCTCAGGAGGCGGATTCTCTCTTATGACCGAGGGGCTGGGCCTTGCAGGAATGACGGAAAATCCCTTGGTCATTGTTGAAGGGCAGCGACCAGGTCCGTCCACGGGGCTTGCAACGCGAACGGCACAAGGTGACTTGAGATTCTTGCTCCACGCTTCGCAGGGGGAATTTTTAAGGATTCTTGTGGCGCCAGGTGACCCAGAAGAATGCTTTTACGAGACGTTTAACGCATTTAATCTCGCTGATCAGTTTCAGACACCCGTATTCGTGCTGACTGACAAACACCTTGCTACGTCATATTACTGCACCGATAAGTTCGATACCACCGGGATGGCAATTGACCGAGGGCTTATGCTCAAAGACGACGAAATACCTCAGGACTTTAAGCGGTATCAATGGACTGAATCGGGCGTCTCACCGCGGACGATACCGGGACAAGCCGGAGGGATTTTTGAGTCAAACAGCGATGAACATGATGAAACTGGCTATGTCTCAGAGCAGGCAGGTGTGGTGAGTACGCTTGTTGGTAAGCGGTGCCGGAAGCATTTTGCTGCAGCAAAAGTTATCGACGGAATTAAGCTTCTTGGCAATGCCCAATCATCAACCGTGCTTATTGGATGGGGTTCTACGAAAGGTGCAATACTTGACGCAATGGACATGCTGAAAGAACACGACGGAATTGATGTTGAATTTTTACAGGTGTTATACATGAGTCCATTCCCCACGCAAAGAGTTAAAGAGAGCCTTGTAAATAAGGAAAAGATCATTTTGATCGAGAACAACTACGGTGCTCAGCTCGGCAGTTTGCTCAAAGAACACGTGCACCTCAGACCGCATCACAAAATTTTAAAGTACAATGGCCGGACGTTTGACGCAGATGAACTCTATCGACGGTTAAAGGAGGTGATGTGAGATGACCGAAATGAAAGACTACGACGTGCCGGGAACGCCCCCTTACAACTTTCCCACGTGGTGTCCTGGTTGTGGCAATTTCGGCATATGGCGCGCGCTTAAGCTGGCTCTCGCAAAGCTCGACCTATCGCCGCACAAAGTCGCCATTGTGTGCGGAATTGGGTGTTCGGGGAATTTCGGGTACTGGGTGAAAACGTACGTCCTGCATAGCTTGCATGGTAGGGCTATTCCCGGGGCACAGGGAATAAAACTAGCAAATAATGATCTCCCCGTGATCGTCCATGCAGGTGACGGAGACACTTACGGAGAAGGGTTGGGACACCTGCTACACGCTGCGAGGCGAAACATCGACATTACGCTTTTCGTGCACGATAACGAAATTTATGGTCTGACAACAGGCCAACCATCACCAACGACGAAAACGGGATTTAAGGCAAAGGTCAGCCCGCAAGGGACAATTGAATCACCTATTAATCCATTGCCGCTTGTGCTTAATGCCGGTGCTACTTTTGTCGGACGCGGTTTCCCGCTCGAGGTTGAGCATCTCTCCGACGTGATGGCAAAGGCGATCATACATAAGGGATTTTCGATCATTGACATTCTGCAACCGTGCGTGACGTTCAACAACACGTGGAAGTATTGGAAAGAGCGGGTGTACAAGCTCGAAGAAACGGATCACGACCCTTCGAATTATGAGGGAGCACTGGAGAAAGCAAACGAGTTCAACTCGAAAGTACCAATCGGGGTGATCTATCAAACTGATATGCCACGATTCGACCAAAAATATAGCAAGCTCCATAAGGGCCCACTAGTTTTTGAGCCAATAGATGCCATCGACGTGACCACACTACTCGAAAATCAAGTATAAACAGTAAACTACCTAACGAACGAGCTTGGGCTGAGTCGATAAGCTTATTTGCAGTCAGATGTTAGAGTATAGCGATTAGGGCTCGTGGTCTAGGTGGTTATGACGTCGCCTTCACACGGCGGAGGTCGGGCGTTCGAGTCGCCCCGAGCCCATTGTTTTTTT
>CAZKZX010000172.1:0-4295 GCA_964557335.1 uncultured Methanomicrobia archaeon
TATGGTTATTCGTTCGTTATCTATTTAAATCTCCATTTACAGTAAAGTGTTTTTTATGCGAGAAGGGACACTTATGGTTGTACACCCCTTATCTAAACTAATGCAAACCTTCTATGAGTGTAGGTGATCTCGACATAGTTAGAACCAACCCACCACAACATAATTTGAGATTCTTCTAAATGTCGTTTAGTATGTCGTCACAGACAGGGATCATCTATGCCTGTACGAAATCACAATTGAGCTGCCAGTACGCCGCTAACATTTCAGGGCGGCACTTATTCTATCGATAACGTTGTTAAGTCTTCAACTTCATGCATTTTAGTCGTGTTGCCTTTTCCCCCACCCAATTTTAAACGAGATTCCGTCATAGGCGTCCACATAGATTATCCCATGAATTACTCAATATAAATTGGACCTGTAACTTAAATGTCCTTAGCGTTCAACAAATTGCGATACGTAGCAGACGGATCAGCAGTAAAATATCATCTTTGGTAACACGTTCCTTCATGAACTCCGCAATAATTAGATTCCATATTTTTGCCTTAGTCTGACATTGCGATTATCCAACCTATTTTTGGCGTGGAAGAGGAGGAATCGTTGGCAAACTCGAGGGCGCCGGCGTAGGCGTCGGAAGAGGAGGAATCGTTGGCAAACTCGAGGGCGCCGGCGTAGGCGTCGGAAGAGGAGGAATTGTAATTATCGGCTTAAGAGATGGTGAGGAAGAAGGATATGAAGTTACATTTGATGAAACGCGAGGGGTAACTGATGGCGGCGGCATGTTTGACGTGCTTTTTTCAATAAGTAATAGCCCCTCACCCCTTGTGCCTATGTAGTTTGCATCTCCTTTGTATTCGACTACGATCTTATGCTCCCCGATAGAAAAATTGAACATATCAATTGAAGACAAGTTATAGAAAGCAAAACCGAAAAAGGTTTTTCCTTCCGCAAGAGGTTTTCCATCGATGTACCAGTATATCGTCTGATTATGGAGGCCTTTTCCGTTTGTGGCATTGAGCGTGCAGGAAAGCGAAGTGTTGTACCCTCGCACAGCTTCAAGTGAGTTGACAGTGAGTATAGAAGTGGCAAGGGGGACATTTTTTTCATTTTGGTTCTGGTTCCCCCCAATACACCCTGAAGCTGATGCGATGTATATAGCAACCAAAGTTGCAGCAACAAGGGTATTCCTCTGCATAAATATCGTTATTTTACTGTTTGATCAGTTTAAATTTTTTCTTATTTTATTTCTGTCTTTTTTACGTTGTAAAGACAAAAAAGGTACGAAGAGAAAAACAAAGGGGATTACAGTGCAGTAGCGCCGTGGTTCTTTGTCAGCTTATTGTCAACAGTCGTGTCAACCATAGCAGTGGGTTCATCGCTTTATGAGGCCTATCTGCTCAACATTACTCTCAGGTGCTTTGCAGTCGTAGGAATTAATGAGTAATAAACTGTCCTCTCTTTGTAAGAAGCTGTGTTAAAAGCGACGCAATAAAATAACGCAGAACAAGATTTTGAAAGAGGCACATACTGCTCCAGCGATAGCTCAGCCGACTAGCATCATTAAACGCTGAAAGCGCTCGTGAAGGCGCACGAAGGTAAGGAATCTTTAGATTTTTTGTAGGTATGTAGCGCACCAATAAATATAATGACAAATTAGAATCGTAAATCGGTTACTGTGGAGAAACGTAACGACTTACCTACCGTTCGATACACAAAAAATGATAAAATGGCAGATGATTGTATGAAGAACCATCTGCTCCCGCTTCGTAATCAAATTAGTCCATTTCGGGAAGCCCGCCTTTACCTCCCATTGCGCCTGCGGCAATTACATCATCGATTCTGAGGATCATTATCGCCGTTTCGGCAGCCGATTCAATTGCGTTGGTCTTTACCCTGAGAGGATCTACCACGTTTAAGTCCATCATGTTCATAACGTCGCCATCCATAGAAATCCCTGCGTTTCGATTTCCTGCTTCGTGAGCGCTTCTCGCCTCAACTAGTTTGTCGAGTGGATCATGTCCCGCATTCTCAATCAAGGTCTTAGGAATTACCTCTATCGCATTCGCAAAGGCATTTATGGAGAGCTGCTCTCTTCCGCCAACTGTGGTAGCGTAATCTCTCAGCTTCATAGCAAGCTCCATCTCCGGCGCTCCACCTCCAGGGAGGATTTTGCTCTCTTCTAGAGTGAGCGATACGACTTTAAGGGCGTCGTGTACTGCCCGGTCTAGCTCATCCACCACGTGCTCAATGCTTCCTCGAAGTAGGATTGAGCAAGCCTTGGGGTTTTTACACTCCTCCACGAAGATCATCTCATTGTCTCCAACTTTCCGCTCTATAACGAGCTCTGCGGAGCCAAGTTGTGTTATGTCTTCAATCGTATCAGTAATTCTGCCTCCCGTTGCCCGTTCAAGCCGCTTCATATCGCTTTTCTTTATCCTTCTCGCCGCTAATATTCCTGCTTTTGCAAGGTAGTGCTGAACGAGGTCGTCGATTCCTTTCTGGCAAAATACGACGTTTGCTCCAGTTGCAATGACCTTATTTGCTATCTCTTCCAGTCTCTTCTCCTCTTCATCCCAAAATGATTGCATTTGACTCGGATCAGTTATCTCAATTTTTGCATCTATCTCGGTCTTTTCGATCTCGAGGCCAACGTTGAGCAAGGCAATTTTCGCGTGCTTCATCCTCGTCGGCATTAGTGGGTGGACTTTCTCTTTGTCGATAATAATACCGTGTACGAGCTTAGAATCTTCAACAGACGCTCCGTAGCGACGAATAACGCTTATATTGTCCAGATCGACAGTTTTTTTACCGTCGACCTCCTCGGCAACAGTCTTTACAGCGTCAACCACGATGTCTGAAATCTTGCTCAACATCATCTCAGCGCCTTTTCCTGTGAGAGCCGTCATGGCGATGTTCTTGAGAACGTTCTCATCTCCTTCGGTAGCCATTTCAGTCAATATTTCAATTGATTTTTTTGCGGCTAGGTTAAAGCCTGCCGCTATTACCGTCGGATGTATATACTCCTCTAATAGTTCTTCTGACTCTTTGAGGAGTTCTCCTACAAGCACGACAGCGGTCGTTGTTCCGTCACCAACCTCATCGTCCTGCGTTTTCGCGACCTCTACCACCAGCTTTGCTGCGGGATGTTCTATATCCATTTCCTTTAAGATTGTTGCTCCATCGTTGGTGATAACGACATCTGAGATGCTGTCAACAAGCATCTTGTCCATCCCCTTCGGGCCTAGCGTAGTTCTCACAGCGTTAGCGACAGCTCGTGCGGCGTCGATATTCATGCTCTGAGCCTCCTCGCCGCGTGTACGGGTCGTACCTTCCTTTAATATGAGGATAGGTTGACCGCCTGCACTTACGAGCTGGCCCGTAACTCCTCCTCCCGTGCGGATGCCTCTTTGTGCCATTGTCTTCCTCCTATTTATATCGCATCAGAAATTTGATGAGTTTAGATTGCTTGCAGTTCTATATAAATTTGATGGCTTACGGGATATGCTAGCACAAAAACTGCAGAACAAGCTCTCTTCCACAAAGGTCTCCTGTAAAATAACTAAAATAGGTGCATCAACTCGTCTACCCGCTTATACGTAGGACGAGCGATTATGACAAAAAATTTTCACTCTCTACTCATGAGCTAACGTGAAAAGCACTTTTACATTATGAAATGGTGATTTGATCTAATCTGTTCATATATTCCGTTTTTGAGGTAAACGTCTTTTTAAATACTCTGACGCAATGCATTACCGTTCGGCAGCTACCTTCTTGAGCTCTTCCACTGAGGCATTGGGATGCCTCTTTAAGTAACGCGCTACCTTCCTCTTGTGTATCAGTTCGCAGTCGATACACGTCCAGATGACGTCACCTTTTGAGCTTTTTATCCACTTTCCGAGCTCGTTGTTTTCGCAGGGGTACTTTGGACAAAAGCAAAAAATGCACACTTGTCCTTCGAAGTGACACGGGTAATGCGGGCATTCCTTGCCCTTTGGCAATCCCTCGGGCTCTTCGAGTCTTTCCCGTTTCTTGAGTCCTTCCTGATACTCGGTTTCCTGCATAATTGGCGATCATATAAGACATTGCAATTCGGATGATTTATAAGTAGTGAGCACGCTGCTTTTCGTCGAAGTATTTTTTCACTAATTCTGAATATGGTGATGCAGCGTTTTTTTTACACGTATGCGAAAGTGCCGTCATACGAATATTTGCGTGCTCGTGCCTAATCCAATGAATTGGATTAATATTGCGTTATCGCCTTGTCATTATTTTATATAGCATAACATGTATACTAAATT
>CAZKZX010000173.1:0-4288 GCA_964557335.1 uncultured Methanomicrobia archaeon
TAGGAGAAGCAATTGCCGAAACCGAGAACTCAGACTTGGTGCGACGTGCTCTAGGAGACCACGTATTTGATTACCTCATTGAGTTAAAGAAGCGTGAGTGGGATGACTATCGTGTTAATGTGACGCCTTACGAGCTGGCACGATACTTGCCTATATTGTGAAGATTGCATCCGCTATAAAAAACTTGGAATCATAATTGGGCCGCTTGAAGTTATTTCATTAGTGGAACGATTTGATAGCGCATTCCAACAATCCGCGGGGACTGTATCAATCTGCGTCTTAAATTATCTGACTACGTCTACGGGTATAAGCTCTTCGTGAATCGCAGTTGAGAGTATCACCCCGCCAACTCCAAGGTCTTCAAGTACGTCTATCTCTTCGAGGTTCTGTATACCACCTGCGACGATCAACCTATGTCCTGTGACGTCAAGAACCTCCCTTATAGCATCTAAGTTTACGCCTGATTTCGTTCCCACCGCATTTACATTAAGCAAAATCATCTCATTCAGTTTGTAGCGGTTTAGCTTTTCGATAACTTCAAGAGGGTTTCCGACAAGCTCTGGGTCAGGAGAAATAACATTATCATTTCGAATATCAACGCTCACTGCTATCCTCATTGATTGCGTTTTACGAATCACATCGAGCGTGCCAGTTTCCGTTCCTATTATCACTATATCGCCGATTTCTTCGGCTTCTCGCCCCTCTTCGACTTCTCGTATGCCGACATCGATCAACGTCTTCGTGCGGGCGCTTATCCGTTTTATGATATGTGAGTTGTTTCCCCACCCCTGTATGCGGTCAAGATCGGCTACGTATGTCCTTTTTGGCTTAATCATATCCACTACGTTTAATGGATCTGACGTTGTGCAAATCTTGCTGTGCCTTTCTATGGGCTCATACGTTTCCCGTTCACCTTTATAGCCCTTTACGACGACGCCGCTTCGTATATCCATGGCGAAGATTATATCCATTTGTGTACCCTCAAAATGTCTGTGTAACGTGCTTGCAAATATATGTTATTCTTCAAATTATGTCTAAATTTTGACTATTCTTAATATGGCAAAGCGATATAAGGTTTAAAAACAACAACTAAAAAGTTGTGGCACCCCACGGAGCATAAAGAGGTGATATCTGCAGCGAGGACTATGAATAAATAACGCTCGTAGACCGAGCGACATTTGCATACGAAATATTTACTGTTAAATCACTAACGCTCGTGTTGAAGAAATAAACGATGAAAAATAAAGGGATAAAGATTTGTCGCTAGAAAATTTAGATGCATCCTATCCAACTGGCATTATCACTTTAAACAAAGAACGATTGGTTCGTGTTTTAGATGATTTAGAGGGTATAGAACGTTTAAATTTGCTCAAGAGCAAAATTATAGCATTGAAAGACGCGATAGATCATCAGAAGGATGACGAAAATGGTATTTTGGATATTGATGTGATTGAGCATCAGTTTTCACTTCGCAAAGATGTTTTTATTTCTGAATTAGAGCAAATTTTGGGATCACATACCCTCAATAGGGCAAAATATTATTTGAGGCGGCTGAAAAGTGGCACTGAGGGAATTAGAACAGCCAAAATAAATGATATCAATCTCTTAAGATGGAAAGATTATGACAATATCATTACAGACAGTCTCTGGGTACTAGATAAACGAGACACGTCGGGTGCCCATCTAGCGTGGTATTGGGGCAACTTTGTTCCGCAGATTCCCCATCAGATCATATTAAGATACACAAAAAAAGGTGAATGGGTTCTTGATACTTTTCTTGGCAGTGGAACGACTTTAATTGAATGTAAAAGATTGGGACGAAATGGCGTAGGAATCGAGCTCGATCACGAAGTCAGTCAAAAGGCAAAAGAATGTATCGAGCGACAGCAGAATATCGACAACGTAATCTCCGACGTAATTACTTGTGATAGCAAGGATGTGGACATTGATGCGATATTAAAAACGCATAAAATAAAATGCTTGCAACTTCTTATCATGCATCCACCGTATCATGACATCATAAAATTTTCTGAAGACCAAAGAGACCTCTCCAACGCTGAAAATACAGAAAAATTTTTAAAGATGTTTGGCGCCATTGTCGACAATGTGACGCCTTTTTTGGAAAAAGGACGCTATTTGGCTTTGATTATTGGAGATAAATATTCCAAAGGTGAGTGGATACCGCTGGGATTTTATTGCATGAATGAAGTTCTAAAAAGAGATTATCTCTTAAAAAGTATAATCGTGAAAAACTTTGAAGAAACGAGAGGGAAGAGAAATCAAAAAGAACTGTGGCGATATCGAGCACTTGCAGGCGGCTTTTATGTTTTTAAACACGAATACGTCATGCTTTTCAAAAAGGTTGCTTAATAAATCTGAAAGCACTTTTTGTGGACATCTTTCCTTGAGACGCGACGTCAAGGATTGAATATAGAAGTCGAGGATTGAATATAGTATTTCTAGCTTCTCTTTAGTATGTATTGGGCATAGTTCTTTATTAACAATGCACCAATATCATATCACCTAAAGGCACGCATGATCACATTAAGATTTTTGGCTACTTTGCCTTTTGATATATAAGTACTGTCACCGCCACTTAAGTCCGGTATATCCGGGTAGAGCCACACGCTCTCCTCACCTCGACTTATTGGTGGTTCCCCCCTCCTCATGGTGTCCACGTATCTCTTCAAAGGTTTCATAAAGCCCCTAACGGGGAGATAAAGCAACCAGTACGTAACAAAAACGCTTGTCGTTTTGTTGACTTTTCTCAATACCTTAGGCATCACATTGAGAATGTGGTCAACGCACTCACCGCAGAGTTGCCAGTGTTCCGGCTTCATCTTTCTAATCGTAAAAGTCTCCTCGCTATCTAACGTTGAGCCGCGCATTGAAACGAAGTTCATAGGAATAGCAAACGATAGTGTCGAGGTCTTCTTTAAATCTTCCACCAGTTCAATGCTCTTTATCACGTCGTCTGTCGTCTCGCCTGGAAGGCCATTAATCAACGTTGCAGCACAAATCCAATTGTTGTCATCGAGGATGCCGAAGGCTTGAGCAACTACTTCCTGCCACTTTTCAGGAGACGAGGGCAACGCTTTGTTCTTCATATATTTTGTGATAAGTCTCTCGCTTCCGGTCTCTATGCCAGTTTGTACGCCCATCCAGTCTTGGTCAAGCATGGAGTGGCATATCTCGCTGACCGCTTTAACAAGGTTAGGGTTATGATAAGCGGTTGCAAGGGCTACGTGGCTTATCCCGACTTCCTCAACTCCCTTAATGGACGCAACACGCCTGAAGAGCGTCATAACACGCTCTTCGTCAGGCGTCATTTCTTTCGCACCGTAGCGCAGAACGTCCTCAGAATGAAGAATTATCTTGTTCTGACCTGCTTGCACATTCGTTTTCGCATCCCGTTCGATATGTTCTATAGATTTATAGATAAGCTTCTGCATCGTAGGGGTACAAAAGGAGCACCCCCTTCCACATCCTCTCCCTATTTCAACCAACCCGTGAATCGTAGCACCGATAATATTCGGTATCTCCTCTGCGCGTGGTGCTTTTCCGTTAACTATCCTCGGAAGCTTTTCCCCTTTGAGGACAGAATTGACCATTTGAGGGACAGTAATTTCACCCTCTCCAAGATGGACGTAGTTTATGTTTAGTTTGTCCATGATGGATTCGTCTGCCAACTGCCACGCTGCTTTTCCACCAGCAATAACTACTCTCTCTCGCATTATTGGTTTATTCATGAGCTCAAAAAATTTGAGCCTGTTGTAAGGAGGGCCGGTGTCTAACAAATCTACAAACTCTGAAGTAGGGGGATTGATCCCAAGAAAATCGTGTCCGCTTATCGCTATTATTTCGGTTCTGCTGCCAACCACTTTTTCTAGGTCACGTGGGTGAACTACTGCTACTTCACCTTCACCGAATTCCTTCACTAAGCTTGCTTCAATGATCCTTAACCCGAAGTCCGAGAACAACGCTCTTCCATTTTTTCTTGGTACTGGTGGCGACCATACGTGAAAATAAAACCAGTCAGGGAGAATGCCTTGCGGCATGCACGTTGAAAACCCTACAAACATGTTTCCGCGGTAATTGCTCATCATCGTTTCGTCGGTAGTGAGCACTATTTTTGGACTGATATCCTGATTTTTAAATGAAAATGCGTTCATCTCTCCGCCTCTTGCCTGTATGAATTTGTTTTATTGTCGCACGTGATCTTATATGTTTATGTGCTAGCCTTAGAATGACATAGTAATCACTGGCAATTTTGTATACAAGATTTCAC
>CAZKZX010000174.1:0-4286 GCA_964557335.1 uncultured Methanomicrobia archaeon
ATAATAGCGCCTTTTGGTTGTTTTTTGCGCCATTTTAAAAGCGATTTCGATTCTGCCATTTTCATTTTCTCCTTTTACGGGCATACCTGCTCGCCTTTGGGCGCCATCCGGTTTTTCTTAAAATGCCATAAACATAAGCACCTGTTCTTTCTTTTCCGAATCCTTTTGCGGCGGCCTCTCGTTTTAATTTATCTTCAAGTGCTTTTGGCATATATCATCTTTCGTTTGTGAGGTCATAGCGCTCCCACAAATAATCAACAATAAGTTCAAGAATCTTTGGGTGAGAATCGCCGAGTTTTTCCCATTCAAGTTCGACCAATTTTTTCAACAACTCCTCTTTGCTCATATCAACCCTCGCTGTTTTGGCCAATTTTTTCTCTGTTTTATTAAAAGAATAAACTGCATTTTCCAAACTTACCAATAGTTCCATTACTATTTGTTCGGGCATCTGAAAACCAATATCGTAATCTGCTCCGTTTATTTGCTTCGTGCATCTAAGCCCCCATTTATCTGAAAAATCTTCTCCAAATGGATTGCCAAGATAGCAATGTATCCCGCCCATATCAAATTCTACGATTCTTGCTGCCATACTTAAACTCCTGCGCCAATAAGTGCTGCCGGTGAACCTTCCTCTGGTTTTTTCGTTGTTTTCCCGTATGCTTCGCTGCCCGCCTGAATTGCCATCATCGTTTTCATCTGCGCTTCATCCTGAGCGCGTTTCTGGCGTTTGGCGGCTCTTTCATCCTCTGTTGCAATATCTTCGACGTTAACGCCGAAAGTATGACCCATTCTGACAATAGCATCATCAGCGTCAACATTATCAACCGAGCCAGGGAATACCGCTTCCATTTGACCGACAAACATCGCCCATTCCTGAAATCCTCTTGCCTGAGAGCTTTTGAGTGCAAGGGCAAACGGGCCTACATATTCAATACCGAAATTCCGTCCCGATAATTCGGGCGGCGGTTTTTCAACTTCTCCGTTTCTTATCAATTCGATAATCGACCTCGAAAGCAGCTTGTCAAGCACTTCAATCCATATCCTGCCGACCGGCGGGCCTAATTTGGGAAATGTTTGCCTGATTCTTTCCCGCACTTCAAGCGTTGTCATTCTTGCGCCGGAAGTTATATCTTCAAGCGGGGCAAAGGCATTTTTGAAAAACGCCTTGTCTATCCTCTCCGTTATCAGAGCAATTGTTTTTTCGGTAATCGGGAAATTACCCAACAATCCTGGATTGACCGGCCTTATCGCATCCCTTTCGTAAACGTGATTTCTTGCCCCAGGCGACATATCAATATCGCCCTCTATCGCAGCATCAAGTGTTTCCATTGGCGGCTTGTTCCATTTATTGCCGACTTCTATAAAATCCTGCCATTGCTGGAACAGCACTTTTATTCCAGGCAATAGCTCTGTTGCAATTCCCCTGCCGTCTTTTTCGTGGCAGGGACGCATCCATCTGCCATTATGGTATGGATTTTCAGGAAACCCACCTTCTTCAACTTTGAGATTTTCCTTCATATTGACGTAAATGGATTCGTAAGGCATATTCATATTGTATTGCCTTGACAGCATCGGATTTATATTTTTTCGGGGCATAACGTAATGCAGAAATTCAAATTTATCGTATCTTTTCTTATCGTCTTTAGCTGCCTCGATAATTTTTATTCCCGCTTTATCACCGAACTGCTCGTAGGCCGAATCTGCCGTAAGGATTATCTTGTGTATGCTTCCTATTACGTTTTTATAGCCATCCTCGATTAAGACGTAAGAACCAACCTCGGACGCCCTATAATTGAGTCCCGTCTTTTTCGTCCACTGTGAAAATATATCGCCAGGGCCGAAAATAATCATCGACCTTAAAACCTCATCGAACTCGGTGATAAAATTCGACTGCATAATCTTTTCGTGGGATATTTCTGTCAGATATGCGCAATAACGCTGGACTGTCATCTGTCGGTTTAATTGTCCTTCGGACGCCTTTATTGAATAAAACGGCTGGCCTGTTGGGATAAGAGCGTGTTTCAGGCCGGAAACCATATCGAGCATATCGAAATAAGGCGTTTGGTCATAAAGATATGTCGTTCTTGGAGTTCCGGCTTCAAATAATGTCTCAATCTGGACATATGGATAGATGTGGTCTGCCGTATCCTGCCATAAACTTCTTGCGTTTGACTGGTCGGTTCTGAGTTTTTCCCACAAAGAAACGATTTTTTGAGCGGTCATATCCGGCATAAATTATCCAAACATTCTACCAAATCCCAATACGGCTCTTCCCTGACCTCTCCGCGCTCTTTTCGGCGTGGCTGGTGCTTGTCTTGTGCCGCCGAGTTGCGTCATTGGCCTTCCAGTCAATGCCGCTTCAAATCCGCTTTTTTGTCTCGCTTGCTTCATAGCCCAATCGCCAGTTTCCGGCCCTACTTCGGGAATCCCAATTGGGGGTTGAGGTTTCATTTTCGGGGTTGTTGGAGTTCCCATAAATTATCCTGTTATAATTTCACGGTTTCGTGAATTACCCATTTTTGCAGATTTTTATATTTCGATACTGTTGCTATCCTAAATCCAGATGCTGCGACAGCAAAGTAATTTAGAGCATTGCGGTAGTGGTCGTGCTGGTCTCCTGTTTTGACGTATCTGTAAATCACTGCGTCCTTGCGCCTTTCGTCTTTCGATTTTACACAATTACAACATTGTCGAGCAAACTCCTCGACTGTCGGGCTTTGTCTCGGCAGAACAATCTGCTGATTGGCGATTATCCTGTGCGTCGCGTCGAAGATGCCCGTCCTATAAACCTTGACTACGCCGGTATTATCATTAAAGTTTGCATCCTGCAAGGGAGAATCTGTATATTCGCACAAAAATATCTTGCATCCGATTAAGGCGCACGCCTTCTGGAACTGAACTGCCGAATCTTTGTTCGGTCGAATATCGACGACGCCGGACTTAACATTAAATTTCCTGATAAGGTCGTAAACCTCGTTAAAATCAATAGTTGTCGTGCGCATAAGTTTCAACAATTCGTAGCGGTCATTTCCTGTGCGTATTCCGACAACAACGTGCTTGTTATCGTCGTTATCGACTCCAATTGCGCAAGGCCCGCTGTGAGATTCTGCCATTGCCTCTCTGCCGCAGCAGGCCAGAACCATATCTTTTCGCAATTTATCCTCTTTTGAGGAATAAGGAAGGCCGAGGTCTAAACGATAAACGTCGCCAAGATTTCCTTCGGGCGGATTACGAAAGTTTCGCAGTATTCTTGCCGGATTATGATAAAGCGAATCAAGGTGCGTCCAGTGCCAGCAAACAAGGTCTTTGACGGAAGGTCTTTGGGCTATGTATTCCATTTTCAGGACATTAAGCGGCCTGTCGCATTTACGGCAACGAAGGTATCCGATTTCCTCTCCGGTCGGGCCGGTGCGGTCTTTGTAAATCCCGACCGTTTTTTCGGGGTCTTCGATAAAATTCAAAACTGAGCAGTTTCTATGCCCGCACTCGCAGACAAGAAATTCATATCGCTGGTCGCTTTTTTGCCATATCAGGTCGATACCTCTGTCCTCGTCCGAGGGATTTGCGAGCAGGACTTCCCGTTTACTGCCTTTTATGCCATCGAAACGGGCATTACCTGTTCTGCCCCTGGCCTTAGCAAGAGCTTCGGGGTCAAACTGGTCAACCTCGTCGGCAATAAATTCATCGACCTGAATACCGGAAAGTTTTGTTGATTTTTTCGCGCCGGTATCTTCGTCAGACGGGTCGAGGCGTGCGCCTCTGAGATATAAACTTTTCCCATTTATAATTTTTAATTTCGTTGTGTCCGTTTTTCCACCACCGGATTTGATAAATTTGCCGATTGTATGCGGATTATTGAAAAATAGAGGATTGAATCTGCTTTTGCTATAATCCTGAACGTCGTCGTTGGTCGGAAACATATACAAAACGCCTTGCGATACACGACCATAACGACAGTGTTGTATCGAGGGCAGAATACCCAGACATTCGCTGAAACCGCCTCCCGTCCCTTTCATTGCGCTTTTGCAGGGATGGTCAGTTGACATTGGCTCAATCAGGTATGGCCGGTCGTCAAAAGAGAAGATATTGCCGTTAGCCAACTTGATGTTCGAGAACTTCGCCCAAAAAGCAGGGTCAATAGCCATCCTGTCTTTGAGCATCTGGTCTTTCTTGTCGAGAAGCGACTCCATAGGCGTAATAAACAATACAGACGATACAGTTGTCAAGTGAAAATGTTAGATTTCTCGTAAAATTTCTTGAAATGATGTGTGGGTGCAGTATAATTT
>CAZKZX010000175.1:0-4230 GCA_964557335.1 uncultured Methanomicrobia archaeon
ACAGATTAGAGAGCACGTTTTTGGAGATGTTATAAGTGGTTAAAAAGGGCGGTCGAAAGAAAGGGCGAAAAACGAGATCAGCTGGTCGTTTTGGGCCGAGATATGGTCGCAAGATTAGAAAGAGGGTAGCCGATATAGAAGGACTCATGCATCAGGATCATAAATGTCCAAATTGCGGCAGAAAGGGAGTATCAAGAACAAGTACAGGTATCTGGAAATGCTCTAGGTGCGAGATAACATTCGCTGGAGGTGCTTATGTACCGTACACTCCTATTGGAAAGTCCGTAGAGCGTTCGATTAAGCGTGCAAGCGAGCATGAAGAGTAACCGCGTAATTAGATAATTAAACGGGAGAGGGTTTTGATTTACAAATGCGCACGGTGTAAGAGACCTGTAGAAATAGAATCGGAATATGGTGGAATTAGATGTCCTTATTGCGGTCATAGAATACTAATTAAAGAGCGACCAACAGTGATAAAGCGGGTTAAGGTATCCTGATATGCTTAAGGTGACTGCCTAAAATTATTCGCTTAACTCCCATAAGATTCAATATGGTTGTATAAATAATTTAGTGAACGTAACACTTTAAGCAAATCGAGTTCAACGCGATTGAATTTTAAAAAAGGAACAAAGTTGGTTCTCAAAATATAAAGGTCTCTGACATTTTATTTTTTATCCATACTATGCTGCGAGCTAAATATATTCTTGATATAAAAAATTTAGACCAAATTTATTTGGCACTAATCCCAGAGCTTTCAGTTCCTCGTACATCCTTACAGCGGTCAAGAGCTGGAATATCAAAAAAGTGTGGAAAGCTCATTATTAGCGTTGAAGCTGACGATATCTCTTCGTTCAGAGCTGCAACGAATACGTGGTTGGGATTAGTTTCTGTTGCAGCGGGCATGGAAAGTATATTATCAAAAGAACACAGTTACCATCAAAATGAACAAAAATTAAAAAATCGATTTTGATTAGTGCTTACAGATCGATCGAGGTGTAATTTTAAATTGACTTTAATAGGAGAAATTTAAATGAGTAGCGAATTACCACCGCAAATTCAAAATCAATTAGCACAGCTGCAACAGCTTCAACAACAGGCCCAAGCGCTTTCTGTACAAAAAACTCAGCTTGAACTTGCGTTATCTGAAGCCAAACAAACGCTTGAAGAGCTCGAAAAGCTGGACGAAAATGCCGTAATATTTAAAAGTGCTGGGGAAATCCTCTTCAAGTCAAGTAGAGAAGCCGTTAAAGCAGAGCTAACTGATAAACAGGAAACGTATAATGTGCGATTAAAAAGTCTTGAGAGGCAGGAGGAGCGAGTTCAAACTCGATTTCAGCAACTTCAACAGCAGTTAAGAAAAGCTTTAGGAGAAGCTGGTGAGTTACAGGGGGCCTAGCGCCTCACCGAAATATTTCAATCTTAAAGTACAGCACAAATTAAGTTGGCTTTGTATAAGCTTCAGCAACTTTTTTCTCTGTATCTTCTTTAATTTTATTATAAGGCGCTGCCACTTCTTTACTTTCACTCTCTTTTACATATTCTTCTTGATTCAAAATTACTACTATGTCCGCCAAATTCTTTAAAGCTATCGAAAATCCTGGTTCAGCTCCGAAAATAATGGTTTCTTTTCCGTGCTCCATTGCTTTTGAGAGAACTGGTTTAAAGTCAGCATCTCTCGTAACTATCGCAATAATGTCAATGTTAGGGTTAAAGATAAGTTCTGTGGCTTCGACAGCAAGCCTAACGTCCACGTCGCTAGAACTTACAACCGGCTCAAAACCCTGATTTTCAATGGCCTCCACTAATTTTTCTGAGGCGTATTGATTTAAATAAACTCGGCCTACTTTTATATCTCCGAATTCTTTCAGTGTATTCCTGATCTCCTCAAGATCTATTTGAAATTCCTTACGAAGCATGTTGGGCCCATCTACGAGAAGACCAACACCTTTATGAGATCTCTCTCTCTTATGAATAATACTTCTAATCCTAAAACGATCCTTAATTGATGATATAGATGGCATTTAACACTAAAACTCCTATAATTAATAAACTAATTAATTATATCTAGGTGACTATATAGCTTTTTCTCTGACTAATATTATGTTGTTTTTAACTTTTGTTTAAAAGCAGTTATCGTATTATCTAGAATTATTGAAGCTGTCTCCTTGACTGTTATCGTCCATATCTCAGAAACAGTTACTATCGCTTCAATGATGTTAATCGGTTCATTTCTACCTTTTCGCGGCGATAAATATGGACTATCTGTCTCCACAATCATGAGGTCTTGGGGTGTGGATTTCGCTATCTCTTGATGTATCTTCGACGTTCTCACTCGCGTTGAGATCGAAATGTAGTGGCCGCAGTCGATTATCTTACTTAATGTATCAAGATCTCCGCTATAGCAGTGATATATGACATTGTCCAGCCTATTTGTCATTTCAAAAACGTGTCTTTCTGCGTCGCGACTATGCACCACTAGAGTGAGTCCAAGTTCATCACTTAAGCCAATAAAGCGTGTAAACGCCGC
This sequence comes from uncultured Methanomicrobia archaeon, assembly GCA_964557335.1. GTDB lineage: Archaea > Halobacteriota > Bog-38 > Methanoflorentales > Methanoflorentaceae > DASPRZ01. The sequence continues at coordinate 2,528 of CAZKZX010000175.1, forward strand.
TTTTTGTCGCTCTCGTCGTACGTCGTCTCTAATGTGGTAGTAATCTAAACCGACCTCTCCAATGCCGATTGCAGTATCTTGGTTTTGTCGTATGAAATCTTCAACTTTATCAGCTTCCTCAATTTCGATCGGACTCAAACCGTACGTTGCCCTTACGTTATCGTACACAAGAAGTCGCTTTGTTGCAAAATTTGATTGTAGGTTTATTCCTGAATTTATTATTCCAATATGTGCTTTTTTTGCTCGACTTATCACATCTTTTCGATCTGAGTCAAACTGTGCCATGTCAAGGTGGCAGTGCGTATCAACTGCGTACCACATTTACCTACCTACTACTATTCTTAGCTTTAAGTCTGTTCATGGCACTAACCATCGCCTCAACAGAAGCAAGAACTATATCTTCTCGGGCTGCTCGCGCAGTCACTATGTTTCCCTTGCCGTCTTCTACACCGATTACCACATCAGCGACAGCATCAGTCCCGCCACTTATGGATTCAATTTTGAACGTCCTCAGCTGTATCTCAGTCCCGCCTATTATTTCGTGAACTGCATTTATGGCTGCGTCTACAGGTCCAACGCCTATACGGGCCCCGACCATTTCCTTTCCATCAACTGTAGCTTTAACAGTAGCCGTAGGAGTAACTCGATTGCCAGTCATCACAGATACTTCCTCTACAATTATTGAAGGCTGCAAAACGTCACTTGTCACGGCTTCAGCGATCGTATATAAGTCTACATCAGTCACTTGTTTTCCTTTGTCCCCAATCTCTTTTACGCGCTTCGTGATCTCAGTTAGCTGTTCTTCAGACGGACTAAATCCTGCATCTTTTAACATTTCTTTTAGCGCGTGTTTTCCGGCGTGCTTACCAGCAATTAACCTTCTGTGATGGCCTACCATCTCAGGTGTCATAATTCCTGGTTCAAAAGTGTCTGTGCGCTCTATGACCCCTTTCGAATGTATACCCGATTCGTGGGAAAAAGCATTTTCACCGACTATTGGCGTATTTGGTTGAAGGTTTATCTTTGTGAACCGTTCCACCACGCGTGATGTCTCAAGCAGATATTTGGTATTTATATTGCTTTTTATATTGTAAATCGAATGTAAAGACATAACTGTTTGAGCGAGATCTGCATTTCCTGCCCTTTCTCCGATGCCGTTTACAGTCACTTGGACCTGCTTCGCCCCAGCTACGACCGCTGAAATGCTGTTTGCGACTGCAAGTCCAAAGTCATTGTGGCAGTGGACATCTATTGGGACGCGTATTACGTTTTTAATCCCTTTAATCAGGTCATACATTTTAAAAGGGGCCATGATACCCACAGTATCAGGAATGTTAATGATATCAACCCTCGCAGATTCAACGCCTTTACAAATATGCAAGAGAAACTGCAAGTCAGTTCTAGTCGCATCCATTGCAGAGAAAAGGCACTGAACTCCGTGGTCTTTGACATAATCAATAGCGTCTATTGACATGTCATATACCTCTTCTCTCGTCTTTTTCATTGAATACTTCAACTGTATATCTGAGGTTGAAGCAAAGACATGTATAAGGCTCACGTCAGAATCTAAGCAAGCATCTATATCGGGGGTTAAGACTCTAGCAAGTCCGCAAACAGACGCATGCAATCCTGAGTGAGCTACTTTTTTTACTGATTCAAGCTCTCCAGCTGATGAGACTGGAAAGCCCGCTTCTATTACGTCG
>CAZKZX010000176.1:0-4211 GCA_964557335.1 uncultured Methanomicrobia archaeon
ACAACTACAAGAATGGCTAACGTCACATGTAAATAATATTAATAACATTACTGTACCTAAGTTATGTACAAAGAATGATGTATGGTACAACACAAATCCTAGAAGCAAGAATTGTGGTGTACCAATAAGATGTAAGGACTATTGTGAAGTTTGTGGATTCTGCAAACAATACAAAGAGTACTTAGCAGGAGAAACAGATGCAGAAAAATCCCGAGTATATCCTACGAGATGAAAAGGTATTTAATAAGTTTTGTATGAAGGAAAACAGAACCTTTGGTTGTCAGAATTCCTTCGGATGTACCATTGCTTGCCCATTATACAGGGCAAAGCTTGTGGAATATCTAATCAATGAAAAGGGAATGACCATTGGTGAGGCTCACAAGGCATGCATTAGGTCAACCCTTTCTGATGCTGAAACCAAGGAATGTTTGAAAACATTATTTAAGGGTGGAGAGAAAACCATTGCTCTTGATACCTTAATTAATATAGTGGATAAGAATGAAAACAAAAACTACGGAAATACAGAAGACAAAAAGTGATAGTGACCTTGCGTTTGAGTTATTTCAAAATATATTAAGCGCAAAGCATGAGGCTGGTAGACAATTTTTACGGATAGGAGAAGCATTTGTCATTATTCAAGAAAAAAAATGGTACAAATACTTTAACGTGGATTCCTTTGAAGAATTCCTGGCTATACCAGAATTGGGCTTTGCTAGGTCTACTGCTAGGTTGTTTATGCATGTATATAGTCTCTACATACGCAAACTTGGGCTGGCCCCTGAAAAGATTGCTGAAATTGAGATAAGTAAACTTCAAAAGATAGCTCCAGTTGTTGAAAAGAATCCTGAAGAATGGATTAATATGGCCCTTACGCTTAGTAGGAGTGATTTGAACACTGCCATTAGGGAAGAACAAGGCCTATTGCCTTCAGTTTTAATGGAGAAAACAAGTGAACCGTGTCCTATTGATTTTAAAGATTCTTACCTTAATTTTGTTAAGTCCCATCATTGTATTATTTGCAATAGGGATAGTGTGGATTGCCATCATTTCCCTAGGACTAAAGGAGCTGGCGCAGAAGATTATAAAGTTATCCCACTGTGTAGGGAATGTCATTCGGAATATCATAGTGACCCTCATCAATGGATAATAGCAAATGAAGAACAAATCTTTGATTACTTTTATAAAACCTTCTTGGAGGCATATAAAATTATTGCCCAGAGACAAGGAGAAGTACATTGAGTATGATTTATGGTATTGTCCACGCTGTAAATTCATGGAATTTAGACAGCATTATAACGTGGTTGGAAGATGCCATGCTTTTAACCGCTTGCTTGTTGATACTAGTAAGTACAGTCTGTGTGATTCTCTTAACTATTTATGTACTAACTTTATTCTTGGGAAGTTTAAAAAGAAAGCTAAAAGGGTAAGTAAAAGTGTCAAACCAACTACTAGAATACGCAAAGTACTATCGAAATAAATGTGGCTTTAGTGTTATACCATTACTTAAAAATAAGAAACCTGCTATTGAATGGCTAGAGTTTCAAAAAAGGAAGGCTACGGATGATGAACTCAAAACGTGGTTTGGTAAAGATAGTTCATATATGCTTGGAATTGTATGTGGTGCTATTAGTAACTTATCTGTTGTGGATGTGGATAATGCCAGCGGCAAGGCAGCTATTAGTAACTACATACCTAGTGATTTTATCGCCCCTACTGTATCTACTCCTCGGGGTGGTTATCATTTGTATTGTTTATATGTTGAAGGAGTAAGAAACAAAGCTGGATTGTCTAATGGATTAGACATCAGAGGGGAAGGTGGATATGTGGCTGCTCCACCCTCAATCAATGATGAAGGAAAGGTATATACATGGGACAAAGAAAAAAGAATAGACAAAATAACAATGCCCCTCATTCCACAATCCTTCCTAGAGAACCAGATTCAGAACGATGGTGGATGGAAAGCCTCACAGAGTATAACAACAGATCATATTTCCACAATGTTCCAAATAGGGAGAAGAGACAATGACTTGTTTCACGCGGCGAACTTGCTCATTAAGGGGGGCGCTTCTATCGAAGAGGCAACAGAAATGGTGCAGAGGTTGGCTACTACGTGCAGTCCTCCGTTCCCGATTCAAGAAGTCCCTGCGAAAATTCAATCTGCAATACAGCGTGCTATATCCAGAGAGCGTAATCTGGCTAGGGAAATCAAGGACTGGATTGTTGCATGTAAGGGTATCTTTTTATCTTCTGAAATGTCTAGGTCATTGCAAATTAATGATAAGGAACACGTTAAAGAGATGGTACGCGTCCTTAACAAGCTTGCCGAAGAAGGATATATCGAGCGTTACGGTAAACGTGCAGGGGTATATAGGAAAATCGAAAGAGACTACCGTGAAATGGATTGGTTAAATGCAAAAATACAACCTCTTCAGGTATCCTACCCATTGGGTTTGGGAAATGTTTTTGTCACATACGCAAAGAATGTTATGGTTATTGCAGGAGTTAAAGATTCTGGTAAGACGGCCTTTTTCTTGGATTTTATTAAGCGTAACCATCGTAAGTTTAAGATTAACTACTTTACTAATGAGATGGGCGATGAAGAACTTGCAATGCGAATTAGACAACACAAAGATATCCAAGTTACCGATTGGTCTTTTAAGGCTTATGAAATTGGGGGAGCATGGGAGGATATAATTGCGCCAGACGATATCACGATTGTGGACTATATTGAAATCAATGAAAATTTTTGGGAGATCGGGGAGAGCATCAAAAAGATGCATGAAAAACTCAATAAGGGGATACTACTTTTGGGACTTCAAAAAGCTTATGGTCAGTTATTGGGACGTGGAAAAGAATTTTCCCTCCAAAGACCAAGGTTATATGTTACTCTCGAAGGTGGCAGAGCTACTATTATCTCTGCCAAAAACAGAATTCCCGATGGCCCTAACGTCGTCGGATGGATATGTGATTATAATATCATTGATGGATGGAAAATAGAGGCCAACTCACCTTGGCATCCAAAGGAGTAAATAAATGTGCGAAGATAGAATTATTAAAGACGATGAACCTGTGACATGGGGAGATTTTGCCGAAAACATTGGACAGATAGCCAATGAAACGAATAAGATTTATGACAGAATTGAAACATTGGAAAAGCAGGTTGATAAATTAATTGAATTGGTTAATAAATTACTTGATAAGTACGAAGGAGGAAGAAATGAAAAGTCAGTCAAAGCCGCTAATTAGTGCACAGATTCCTACTATTGGTGATGGCACTATGGAAACAAGGTCTGCTCAACTTGTCCTTGATAAGATAGCGCCTATCATCAATAACATTGCTAGGGAACTTGGCATGTTCAATGCTAGGATTTCACAGCTTGAGGCTATTGGGCCTAGCGTAAAGATTAACTATAGCCCCAGAAATCTTGAGGAATTTCAGAAATCTATTAATGTCATTAGACCGCCTGATTTATTTGCTGAAGAAGATGTGCCAGTAGAGGCGAAAAAAGATGAAGCAAGTAACACCCCTGAAAGCAATTAGGGCATTTTGTCTACAGTGTGTCTGTGGAAGTTCAATGGAAGTAGAATTATGCACCGCAAATACTAAAGATATTCTAGCAAGTAGAAAGGAAGGCGATGATACGCCATATGAGCCATGCCCTCTATATCCATATAGATTTGGCAAGGGTGTGGCTAGGGCAGCCAGAGACCAAGCCAAAAAAGCCCTAAAAAAGCAAAAAAAGGCAGGTTTATCAGGCAAGGAAATGGAGAAAAAAGATGATAGCACCAGTAAAAACACTGCGTAAGTCAGATATTGAATGGCTTGGAACACACAAATGTAGGCATGCTATGACATATTTAGCACACTACCAATGCTTTATAGATGAAAAACCAGACACCTCTCCCTTTGCAGAGAAAATAGGCTATTTTGATATTGAAACTACAGGGTTCTATGCAGATTATGATTTCATGTTATCGTATTGTATCGTTGATGATGATGATAAGCTTATTAAAAACGTTGTTACTAAAAAGGAGATATTAGCATATGACTTCGACAAGAGACTACTTTCTGATCTCTGTAACGATCTTCGTAGGTTCAATCGCATTGTCGTTTACTATGGTTCCGACTATAGGTTTGATGTCCCTTTCTGTCGTACTAGAGCCATTAAGTTTAGTCTTGATTTCCCTCTTTATAAAGACATCTGCGTAAC
>CAZKZX010000177.1:0-4201 GCA_964557335.1 uncultured Methanomicrobia archaeon
CTGGTGACACCCCCAACAGCCCCAGGAAATGTCGTCGACACGAAACTGACGCCGATGAGGTTCTGGCGAAGCACAAGTGCCGCCAAGTCAGGGCGATCTTGAAGTTCCTCACTTATCGCGTCTTCGATTGCCTCTCGTTGATTCGCGTTCATCGCAACCACACCGAGGGACCGCTCCGGAAAACGCTCAAAATGCTCGATGACGAGTTCAGCCACCCTCCTGGCTTCCGCCCTATTTGTCCTGCTTTTGCCCCTGTCCCAGACCCCATCTGGCACATAGATGAGATGAACACCTCGACCTTCCCTAGTTGTCGAGGCCGAGGGAAATGTGATAAGTCCATTGTCGTAAAAATAGTTGTTTGAAAACTTGATCAGCCGCTCATCCCGGCTCCGATAGTGCCACCGCAGATGGGCGTCCTGGAAAATCGGGACAACGGCCACGGAATCATTCAATAGTGACTCAAGTGGTTTCACCCCTTGCTGTTGTTCCTCTTCGAATTCCTCGCCTTCTTCAAAGACCGACGCCTTGAAATACGGTGTTGGAGGAAGCTGTTTTGAATCCCCAGCGACAATCACTTGTTTCGCTCGAAGTATGGAGGGTACAGCCTCTGCGGTCGGAAGCTGCGATGCTTCGTCAAAAACCACTAAGTCAAACTCGCAACCCCCCGGCTTAAGAAAAGTGGAGACAGAAACCGGGCTCATTAACATGCACGGCTTTAGCGATTGAAGAACATGGGGAATCTCAGCAAATAGCTTACGAAGCGGTTTGAATCTCCTCTGCCTCTGCAGTTCGCGCCGGAGAATCCCTACCTCACTCGCTACCCCGAGGTCGACTTGAGCCGTGCTGATGCGATTGGCTGGCTCAGAGGCGACCGCTTGGATGCGCTTGACGGCAAGCCTTCGAGTCTTTTCGTCAAGCGAAAGGAATCTCTCAAGTAGTTCCTGTCGCTGCGCGCCGTTGAATTCGGCCAAAACTTCGGACTTTTGGATTAGTGCATCTGCCCAGAGGTAGTAAAACCGTCGTTCGAATACTTCCTTGGCCAGCTTGGCGTCGGTTTCACCTAACTGATCGAGGAATGGGCTCAGGCCCAATTCTTTGCATCTGTCCAGAATTCGTTGCAGCCGGAGCCATCCGCGCATCTTGGCTATGTTAGCGAGAACTTCATCAGCACGATCGCGCAAATTCGGAAGCGGGGCCTGTGTGACCCCGACCCCATCGACAAAGCCATCGGGCCAGAAGGAATCAATACGGTTGATAGCATCTGCAAACGAGCATCGCGAGGATGGTAGCTCTGAGAGCATACCCCTTGCACCACTTCGGATCGCAGGGGAAAGGATGGTGACCGACTCTTTAGGCTGCCTGGATGTTGCCTCAAGAGCTCGCTTGAGAAGGGCCGCCACACGGAATTCGACCGATGTGCGGCCCAATGCCTCGGGGGAAGACGTCGTTTCTATATTATGGTGTCGGAGCCACGTCTCGAGCTCCTCTAGTCGTTTCGTAAGATCGTAGCAGTAGCGCACAAGACTCAGGCTGACTTTGAAGCCGGGCTTGAGCTTGGATCGCACATGGGATCGCCATCGCCAATAGGACGGCAAGATCATCCGGTACCATGCCGCGAAGTCCGATTCGACCGGTAGCAGAAGATCCCTTGCTTCACGGAGCGGCAGGTCAAAGTATTTTTGATATTGCTTCAACTTGATCTGAAACTCCCTGAGCTTTCCGGCGGCGTTATGAAGGAATTCCGCCATCCGTTCCAATTCATTCACGGCAACATTCCACCAGTTCTCGGGAAGCCTTTCGATCTTAGACAAACCTTCGAGAGCCGCCCCAAACGAGTCGGCTTTGTGTATCGACAAGTTATCGTGTGGAGAAATGAGAGATGCGAGTTCTTCAAGGTATTTCGAGATTTTCAGCACGGTTGCCGAAATTTCACGTAGGTCCAATTCGATCGCTTCCTGCTGAACGACACTTCCGCCCGAAGGTCTAAACCCACGCCACGGATGTTCTTTTCTTTTGTTGAAAATATCGGCCAGAGCGCCGAGATCAGCAAGAGCATCCAACCGCTTGTCCAACTCGGCACGTGAAACCTCCACCAAATCGGACCAGGGGAGAGGGGCCCGCACGTCCGGCGATTTATCGAGCCTGGCCACTTTACCTATCGCTTGGTAGGCTGTGATATCGAGAGGAGGAGTCTTCTTGTGAAGCTCCCTGACGTAATCATTCAGGCGGTGGCGGACTTTGACCAGCCGCTCGAGCTCTTCGACAAAATTACCGGTATCACCGCTACTCTCGGCTTCCAAAGTGCGTCGTAGTTCGTCAATGATTTTGGCCTTACCCGCCTTGGTGCTGTGTGCTTCCAGACAGAAACGGGCCAAGCCTTTCTGCGCCAAGCGGTCATAAACAATGTTGAGGGCCGCCATCTTGGCGCTGACAAACAGTACTTTCTTGCCCCGCCCGATTGCATCTGCGATCAGGTTACTGATCGTCTGACTCTTCCCGGTTCCAGGAGGGCCGTGCATCACAAGGTCGCGTTCCGCTGCTACATAGGTCAAAGCTTCAAGCTGGCTGGAATCCACCGCAAGTGTTGGAACTGGGACGACATCGGGTGTCGGTAGCACGTCGAGATCATCCCCTAGGCGCTCCGAGCTTCCTGCCAACGGTCTTGCCTGCGCAAAGGCGCCTACGATACGGTTTTGGACCGCAATGTCAGCCATACTCTTCAGGTCTTGATAGATGACCAGCGACTCGAAGCTAAATGTGCTCAGCCAGACGTCCTCGGTCATTTGCCACTTTTGTTCGCGAGCAGCTTCTCTCACGGCCTGAAGGAATCCTGCCAGGGATTCTGACTGCGGCTCATCATCCATCATTGGGAGCGTTATTCTGTGGCGTTCGCGAAGGTAAAGCTCCAAAGCCGGATTAAGTTGTGCCTCTTCATCCGCCAAAGAAAGTCGGAGGGCCGCATTTGGGCCTCTTCTTGTAAGTTGACAAGGAACCATCCAAAGCGGGCTGACGGATTCCTCGAGCCGGTCGTCCTCCCATTGCAGTGTTCCGAAGGTCAGAAAGAGCGTAGTGACGCCACGTTCTTCAACGGTCGTCCGTCCATTGTCGTAAATGCGCCGCAGACGACGCATCAAGTCCAGTGGTGACGCCTCGAACTCAACGTCGCCGGGCTCGACTTGAAGCAATTGTTCCTCTTGCTCGCCCTCGAGCAGCGGCAGGGTGGTTCTGGCCCGTTTACGAACCAAGGGCATTCTGAGTTCTGCTTCGTCGAGAACGAATCTCTCGAAAAGCTCGCCCGTAGGAGGTGAAGCCACCCTTAGCTTGCTGACTCGTGATCGGTTAAGACCTAGGAGCGGATTCGACTTGGTAAGGTCAAGCAGGCGCTCCTGCCAGCTGCGCAGTTGCGCCTTTATTCTATCGGCGTCGAAGCGGTTGGGGGGTTGGCTTGCGGGATTGCTGGCCATTGCGCACACCTATGTTGGGGTCCCATTTGTATCCGATCGCGGAAACTATGATATGCCGGGTTATCCGATTGTCAATATCCCTGCTGCACAAAGCATGGACTGTTCGGGCGAAAAGCCAAAGAATTCGGCGCCTGAGCCTTTTGCACTCAGACCCTGGCGACGACCGACTCCAGAAAGCAGTGGTCAGTTTATCAGTGGTCAGCAAAGGCAAACCGAACCTACGAGCCGCGCAGGACCACGGGCCCTCGAGAAAGCCGCAGCGAAAGACGACGAACGGTACGCTACGCAACTTCCGTGTTCGGCATTCGGGACTCGTGGCTCGGGATTGAGGATTCTGGCCTCACCTGACACCTGTCACCCGAGACCCGTTCTTGTGGCCCCTCCCGTATGGTCGCGGGAAGACTAGCAGTGGACCCTTGCTTCAACCTTGAGGTCAGGATTCAGCAGACCGGAGTTTGCGCACTTATTCTGCATATTTCGCACAAACTCTGCACGGTCACAGACGCCCCTTTTTTGCTGCATTTTGCGCTTGACTTTCGCTTTTTCTTCGCCTACGCTGCCGAGCGGGGGAAGGAGACCTGCAATGAATGAGACTGGTGAGACTACTGAGACTGGTGAGAATGGTGAGAATGGCTTGTCACCCTTGTTGCCGCCACGGCCTTGGCGCCTGCCCGCGCACGGGCTGGCGGTCTTTCATGGCAATGGCGATGTGCCGCGGCTTAGCCACTACTTCCTGC
>CAZKZX010000178.1:0-4156 GCA_964557335.1 uncultured Methanomicrobia archaeon
GGTATCTGTCCCACTACCCTTTCGTTTTTTAGGAACGATACTACCGATAGCGTCGTTCTGTTACCTTCGGTACTTGGGATTACTACAGGCTCCCCACCTTCCATCACCGCAACGACTGAATTAGTCGTCCCCAAATCAATTCCAATCGCTTTGCTCATCTTTTCACCTTTGTACTAACTTCTTTTTGAAACCTTCACAACTGAAGGTCTTATGACCTTGTCGTATAATTTGTACCCTTGCTTAAACTCCTCAATAATTTCGTTGTTTGGATAATCATCGGAAATAACGTTCATGATAGCTTCGTGAACATACGGATCAAACTGCTCTCCGACGGCCTTTATTGCAGTAACCCCATTTCTGTTTAGTATTTCACAAAATTGTTTGCGTATCATTTCCATCCCTTCAGCTAGCCCATCCGCTCCGTCTGCCGTCTTCATTGACTCAGTGGCTCTCTCAAGATTATCGGAAACTTCTAAAAGTTCTCTTATCAAATCAATCGAAGCATATTTTAGGAACTCTTCGTTTTCTACCTTCGTTCTCCGCTTATAATTTTCGAAATCTGCTTGAAGTCTTTGCAAACGTGAATAGTACTCTTCAATTTGACTTTTTGCCTCTTCAAGTTCTTCACGAAGTGTGGTTACTTCTATCCCCTCTTCAAGCGTACTTAAGTCCAAATCCTCTTGAATTTTCTATCCCTCCACTAAGCAAGAAGTCAATTTTTTTATATGTGTGCACTTCTATATAAACACTTTCTTTAGGTTAAATTAATAAAATATTGCACGTACGACCTCTAACAGTCTCTGGATCATTCTCTCACAAGAGTGGCATTCCTGCACATAAGTTTTAAAATTGACTTTACATTTTCATCGAACAATCGTTAGCTCCTAACTGGACTACCACGGTAAAGCAAATAGTGTACCTGGCTTCAGTCTTCTTGGAAGGCAGTTTTTTAGAGATTGCTGTTGCCTAGCACTAGAACACTTGAAGAAGGAGCAGAAGAACGCGGATCTGACAATTTGACTCAAACTTGTGTAAACTCCTTTCCAACCTCCTTTCCAACTTTCATTGCATGCCGAAGGAATGCGATTAAGGAACGAACAACCTAAACAATAGTCGAAGTAGACATCAAGTTGTTCGTCTTAAATAAGAATCTTCGAATAGGCAACTGACACGAAGGAGGTAATTAACAGAAAAACCGGAAAGCTCACAGCACTGTGCTATAATTTATTATATTTTTTCTAATGACCACCCCAGACTCGACACTGCAATGAATGCCAATTATTTTTCCAGATTCGACCAGAACATTATGCCCAAAACGACAATTTTCTCCTATAATCGCCCCTATATTCATAACGTGCTGAAATTCGCCATCTAGATTCACGCTCGTCAAATTATCTTGTTCAGTGATGAAATGCGAGCCTAATATTGTATTTTTGCCAATAATTGAGTTAGATATGAACGCATTTGTACCTATTCTGACATCGCTCATGATTATAGAGTTTCTTACTTCTGTAAATGAACTTATTGTAACGCCATTTCCAATGCTTGTACACGGTAATATCGTAACGTTCGGACCAATCTCAACATCTTTCCCTATTACCAAGGGACCAACTAGATACGAGCCCGCCCTTATAATTGAATTCTCACCCACTACCACATTTCCTTTGACCAATGCCCCATTTTCTATAATCCCTTTCTGTTTGAGGGGCTTTTCATTTCCTAACTTTCCTAAAACAGCTGCATTTGCATTCAATAAATCCCAGGGATAACTCGCATCAATCCACGTAGAAGAGGTATGAACACCTTTTACGTCGTACTTTTTATCTATCATCCGTTGAATGGTATCTGTAATTTCATATTCTCCCCTTAGCGATATCTTGGTGTAGGGAATTTCATCGAAGACTACGGGTGAGAATATATAAACTCCCGTATTGATAAAGTGACTTACATCTGTCCCAGGCTTTTCAATTATTTGAGTTACTTTATTGCCCTCGGTGGTTACAACGCCGTAACCTTTTACGTTTTCCTTAATGGTAAGGAGTAAAGTAACGTCGCCAGACATATTGTCCATAGCGTCCCTAATGGTTTGTGCGCCAATCAAATTGTCACCGTTTAAAACCAAGAAGTTGTCTGAAATAGAATTCTCAGCTAACTTTATAGCGTGGGCTGTACCAAGTTGTTGTGGTTGTTCAACATAAGATATGTTAACTCCAAACTTCTTGCCGCTTTCAAAATAGTTCATTACTTTTTCCTTCTTGTACCCAACAACTAAAGTAATGTCAGAAATATTACAGTCTGAAAGCGATTCAATTACGTATTCAAGAATTGGTTTGTTAGCTATAGATATCATTACTTTTGGTTGCGAAAGAGTGAAGGGCCTTAACCTTGTACCTTCGCCTGCTGCAAGAACTATAGCTTTCAAGAACATCACTGCAGTCTTTTATACGGGACAAACTATATAGACATTGCCCATTCTTGGTTTAAACGCTAATTGTCTGTTTAAATCATCGTTTAACAGTATAATGCAAATTAGCTATCGCGTTAAAGAGAAGATGCTATCTTAAGGTATTCCGTAAAAGGCAACATGTACTTGGGGGCGTTTGTTAGGTTAGTGGAAGACTATGTGATATTTTCGAATTCGGAGAATCACTGCAATGTGGGAGGTACAACCCCCAGACTTCGAGTTAGATTTCGACCCATTTTTTATTCTATCAATACTTCATTTGAACACAGCCCGAATGTAGTTCATGAATTCATTTTTCTTAGCAAATATAATAGCAGATAGTACACAATACCCTATTTACAAGGTTTTTTTAAATATAAGCAAGTGTTGTCTACGAAATACCTTTTTCACTAAAGAAATTTGGTTCATGTTCTAAACTAGTAGCTGAAACTTATGGCCACGGAGCAAAATATATACATTCTATATAATCCCATTAATAGCAGTTAAAGAAAAGAGATGTTGAGAACAAGACGTGAACAAACGTTAATGTCGAAAGGTAGTAGCTTCTACAGAATTTACGAATTCAAAGGTTGATAAGACCGCCTTAAAAACATACTTCTTAACGTACAGCTCAGAGCGATGCCTAGATCATTAGTCTTTGCAGGGTTAATTCAGACGCAATCTTTGATAGACTTAAATGCATTCTTTTAAATATAGACTGAGCAATATCAGCATTAAACGCTATCAAGAAGATATCCCAAATGCTCGCGCATAATTGTGCAGATAGAATAGCTTTATAGTGAACATGCAAAATGAATTAAAGATGAAACGCCATAAAAACAACATGGAAAGGGGTCGCTCGATGGTCCCAAATACGAAAAAAACATTTCAATTAACCCCTTTAATGATTGACTATGCATTAAATATTTGTCATGGAAGCTTACGCTGCCAGCAGCTAAGAGGTTTTGCGAGTAACATAGACTTTAATGGCAACACAACCTTAATGATCAATAATACGATTGAAGATCTTGCCAACGTGCTTATAAATATTTATTTTAAAGGTGATATGCTTGCGTAAAGTTATTCTCGCAATTGGATCCCACCCCGATGATTGTGAACTCGGATGTTATGCTACGCTAGCCTATCATAAATCAAAAGGAGATGAAGTGCATTTACTTGTACTCTCAAAGGGCGAAGCAGGCGGACCGAGTGAACAAAGAGTACTTGAATCTAAGAATGCAGCTTCGATCCTAGGCGCTGATAGTATAACGATAGAAAACCTAAAAGATACCATGATAGTTGATGATTACAATACCATAGACGTAATACGACACAAAGTAGATGAGTTAAACCCCGATAGAATATACACTCATAGTCCGCATGATAATCATCAAGATCATAGGTATACAGCTCTCGCTACAATGACATTTTACCGGCACGTAGATGACATTTTTTTATATGAATCGCCTAGTGTTTCCCTTGAGTTTACACCGAGAGTTTTTATCAATATCACTAAGTTTTTTAAGATAAAACTTGAAGCGCTTAAAGTTCACGAGACGCAAAACAACAAGTACTACATAAGAACTGAAGCAATTGAAGGTCTGGCGCAGTATAGAGCATTCCAAGCTGGCATGTTCGCAACGCATAATCATAGTAAGGCTGAAGCATACGACATAGCAAAATTAACAATGTAGTAAAAAATTAACAACGCAG
>CAZKZX010000179.1:0-4124 GCA_964557335.1 uncultured Methanomicrobia archaeon
AGAACCATAAAGAGAGCGGCGGGTCTTGTACTTCGTCTTCTGCCGTCGCGCCTTATATTAATTATGATACAAAAGCAAAATAACTGGCGTGGCCAATTACATTACGCTGGAATCGATTGATAACGCTGTCGTTCGACTTGATGAGGACTTTAGCATTAAAGGGACTTGTGACGCCCAGCATCAACTACAATGCTTTTACAGCTGGACAAAACGCGGCGCAGGAGACCATCACGAAGAACCTAAGGCAGCCATGTCCGCCGCAAAGTGTGATGATCTGAACACATGAAAAAGGATGATTGAAGTAAAAGGTACATATCATGAATGTTATAGATGCGCTGAATTCCCGTGTTACTATCCGTGCGTTCAAACCAGACCCTGTGAGCAAGGAAACGATCCTTGAAATTTTGGAAGCGGCAACTCGTGCCCCCTCATCAGGCAACACCCAGCCCTGGGAGCTCTTTGTTGCTGGCGGGGAAGCGTTAGACCGAATTCGTCTAGCCTACACAGCAAATTTTCAACACGGCGTACCTAGTAACTCTGACCTCCCAGCACCGCAGACATGGCCTCCTGCCCTACAAAAGCGTATGGACGAATCGAGGGCAGGACGCTTTAAATCTATGGGCATAGAACCTGACGATAAAGCCGCAAGACGAACTATTTTTGAGCGCGGTCATCAGTTCTTCGGGGCCCCAACAGTTGTGTACCTTTGCATGGACCGAACCCTCACACCGTGGTCAATATTTGATATTGGAATGCTCGCTCAGAGCATTATGTTAGCAGCACAACATTATGGTGTGGACTCGGCTCCGGCTTTTCTTTTCATATCATACCCTGACCTTATTCGTGCAGAACTGGAAATTCCGGAAGACTTATCGATAATAATGGGGGTGGCACTTGGATATCGTGATCCACAACATCCGCAGAATCAGTATCGAAGCCTCAGACGGCCTATCCGGGAAGTTGTTCATTTTAAAGGCCTAATTTAAGTCAAAGAAGAAATATGACGAGTTTGACGAGTCGATGCAATCAATCTTGATAAAACAAGGACGTTACAGAAATTTCTTCAGCGCTTCTCGAATCATCTCTTTTGGCGGCCAATCAAATACCTGCTCGTGGTAAACGTACATTCTGCAGTGGCCATGGTAATCTGTACGCTGTTCAATTCCCGGCTCTACATCCCCTCCATTAATTCTGATCGTGGGCGACCCAAGAAATTTCAACCGTTCCGCCTCCTCCTCGTTTGTAACCAGGATTGTATTGATATCTGCTTCAATATGCTCTTCTAAAAGTAGCTCTTTCAGAATGTTCAGAGCTTCGGGGCAATGTGGACAATCATCAGTATACAGGAAGTCGATAGTCAACATAGTACGGTACTATACCGAAAAAACGGACTTAAAGCTTTCTGACTGATTCATCGACGTGGAAGCGATTCTAAGTAGAGGACTGCAATGGCTTGATATGTATCTAACGCCGCTTTTCGCATTGCCTTGTAAAGTAAACAGAGTAATTTAATATTTTATCACATCAAAACGCCAAGCAATTGTAAATAGATTTCGGGGCTCCATCTCTAAGCTGTAAATAGGCCTAAGTTGGTTGAAGCTCGAATGCCTAACACACCTGCGCTTGAGAAGTGGGCAGAAGCGGTGCCATATGATGGGCACAATGCTACTTATTACAGTTCATAATTTGCTGATAGACGCCCTAAACTGCAGAGGACTCAATGGAGCCGCATAAAAACCGATAAATGCCTTCCGCGGTTAATAATATATAAAAGCCCACAGCAACGCATTTCATCAACAGGTTTGGATTTCACGGGATAAACCTATAAAGCGCGCTGGCATCTCTACGAGAGAGAAATTTTGCACTGTATTCCGTTCCACCATTTTGACGATCTAATTAGCGTGACGGAGGTGAAATATACAATGCGCTACATGGTACACATCGAAATACCGCCCGGGGCAGGAAATAGGCTTGACTTCGAGGGGGGAGGACCTGGTGCCATCCTTGAGTACCTCGCCGACCGGTTCACGCCAGAGGCGTTTTATGTGAGCACTTTTCGCCGTGCAGTTTGGATGGTTATCGATCTCGATGAGGCCAAAGCAGCTGAACTCATGCTAACTGTCTCCAAGAAGTTTGGATGTTATCCTATGTACACGCCCGTAATCCCTGGCCCTGAGGTAGACAAGTTGGCGGCGGATGGCATAGAATTTGCACAAAGAGCGCCATAGTCGAAAAACGCGCTATACTCTACTAAAACTCCCTTTATTTTATTTCCTAAAGGGAGGACCACAGCAAGGCTTTGTGCCTCCACTTTAGAATCCCTACTAGGGTATCTGCACATAGGTGATGGTGCCGTTGGTGTACACGAAGTAGTTCATGCAGGTGCTACCCTTGAGAAGGTAGGCTGCTACAGATACTGCGAAAAATGAGTATAAAATGCAAAAAAAGCTTATAAATATGCACATTGATAAGTAACGAATTCGTCAATGGTTTGACAAAAAAAATCATCGGAGACCTTGACACACCAATAAGCATAAGGTGAGTAGGCAGTATTAATTTAGCTTCCATTTATCGCCCAGGATTAAGCATTGCGATGGATATCCTAGCATTCTAATCTGTGATGACCACCAATTATGTAACAGATTCTCCCAATAGTGAGGTTACCTACCCACAATTCTAATAAAATTTTATTTGTGATTGGAGATCCTCCAATTTCTTGATACTTTCCAGAATTTGAGTTGCTTTTTTCTCTCTGCCTTTCTCTAAAGTGTCTACAGAATATCCAAATCAGCAAAGCACTTCCGCGCATAGTTTTGACCTTTGGAGGGGGGCTTTTTTACTTTTGCCGTTATTGCGTCGCACCCGCTGCATAGAAACAGAATCCGGGAGATCCGTATCTGTTTTTCACAGGACATTCCCCACAAATACAGCCTCACTGAAATTAAGGGACCGTAATTATGGATGGAGGCGTTCATTGTTTGTGGTAATGTATAAGAGTGTGCCTACGTTGTTTATGCATTTTTTCCGTCGTAATTTTAAGCGGATTTTATGATTCACGACGTGCATTGCCGGCTCCTTTTTGGGCCGACATTGAGAAGATATAGAAGTTTGAGGTCATCGAAGATAGCGGCCATGATGATCATTTTAAGGCTCCGTTGTCGGGTGGGAGAGTCCATTAAATAATGTTCATAATCTCTAGCAATCAGGGGTATTAACGCTCAGCAGCTTCGTCCATATAACTGCAGGAGCTTGTTGGTCCGCACTCGCTCCAGAACAGACACTGGTTGCAGAGACTACCTTTCACCTCAGGGTTTTTCACTTTTGTAGAGCGAGCAAAATAATCTCCTGTCAATTTGCTTTGTTTAAATGTCGGGCAAATGCCGTAATGATAGATACTCTTCCCCGTGTGTTCAAGTATCAGGAGCGCCATTTTCATCATTCCTCTGATCAAAATACCCCCGACAGCCCTGTATTTCAACTTCAAGTTTATAATTCGTCTCTGAATTAAATGCTAAAAAGCAGGTGCGCTGATGAGAGCTGCTGTCATTAATTAGTCAACATCACCGGCTCACGGTTATCAAATCACACCCATTGGAAATATTACCTCTCCTCAGCCCCCTCGGCGCAAAAATAGAGTTCTGTGAGGCCGTATTCCATCCACAACTCGCAATTGCTACAAGAACATCCTCTTCTTTTTAAAGACGCTCCGCAAGTGGCTATTGAGCAAAAAAGCCCCCCACTCAGATTGTTCTGGTAATACGTAGGACATGTGCCTTTATAACAGATACAGAATCCCATGTTCTTAAAAGTGTTTGGAACTTTCATTTTTTTATCATCTCATCTCGTTATACAAGTGATAATGTTAATTAGATTACTCTTGAGGAGCTCCCCCATACAAAAATATCCCCTCTTGATAGTATACTTAATGAGGACCGGGCACCTACGACAGTTGCCCCTTTACCGCTTGGTATTTTTTTGCTCTTACCTAGGGTACGATAAAATCCTCGATTCAGATTATTAAAGTAAAAAAGTGGACAGTTCTACATGAGCAGTTCAATAAATATTCATGGTGCATTTCTATGTATTCGATATATAGGCTTAACATTGCATTCTTTTTAGTAGGA
>CAZKZX010000180.1:0-4123 GCA_964557335.1 uncultured Methanomicrobia archaeon
TCAGAGCGCCCGGCTCATAACCGGGCGGTCACCGGTTCAAATCCGGTCAGGCCCATCAGAATATTCTTTCCTTTTTAATAAATAAGTAAAAATGTATTACACTGCAATAAAGGTTTTCTCAGGAACGGCTGCTTGCTTGTATTTGCTCTATGCAGGTAACGTGGAGAAAGCATAACATGAACAGATGCCCAGCAAATGTAATATTGATGAAAAAATCAAAAAAGATCTTAAGCTAAATAGCTTTTTTATTCCTTTTGGAAATTCGCCAGCGAAATCATTTAAAATCTACAAACACTGTGTAAATTGGCTTGCAATCTAAAAAACAAGAGCCCTAGTGAATTAAAAAAACGTAAGTTTATATATTTTTGCTGAATCCTAATTTTTCAGCTGCGGCAAGCACCACGATAGGCAACGCTATAGTATCATCAACAAAAACCTACACGTGTTGTGCACGTTCTCTAACCTTCCCTATGAAACTGGCCTCGTCAAAAGTGCAGCCTGAAAGCCCGCCGAATTGGGGGGAGTCAGTCGTAAACTGAATAGTATAATGGTGACCATAATCTTCCTTATCACTACTTGGAATTTTAATGGCCATCGCAGTCTGGTGGATTAAGTTCTTTGGCACTCCACCACCTACGTAAATGACGCCATTACTTTCAGCCCCCCCACACCATATCAGTGATTTGGCGTATGTCTTCTATGTGGTCAATTAAAACGTCCTTGCCTGACAACTAAGCAAGATAAAGGATAAGTCCAATAGAGCTATCACAAAGGGCCGGCACAAAAAGTGGAGTGTTGTGCCTGTTAAAAAAATGTCGGTTTCAAAGACTCATATTGCGTAAAGGTTACCCCTTCTTAAAGTCGACAAAACCTATAAACAAATAGATTACTTTAATAGTTGTGGTAAGATTGAAATTTACAAGGGTAGTCAGGAACATAGAGGAGGTCGTAACTGAACTAGAACTAAAAAAGCTTCTGGAAACAGATGAACCAATTAAGGCTTATGCTGGCTACGAACCGAGCGGTGACCTACATTTGGGGCACCTATTGACGGTTAATAAGCTTATAGACCTGCAATCAGTGGGGGTTAACGTGACAGTACTCCTAGCTGACATGCACGCTTTTTTGAATGAAAAAGGTACTATGGAACAAATTAACGAACGGGCAGAGCAATACAAAAAATCTTTTGTTGCGCTCGGTCTAGATAAGAACACGAAGTTCTTATTTGGGACTGACTATCAACTTGATGCAGCCTATACTCAAATTGTGCTTAAGATGGCGAGGGATACAACGCTTAATAGAGCACGCAGGAGCATGGATGAGGTCTCGAGAAATGCCGAGGATCCGGTCGTTTCTCAGATGATCTATCCGCTCATGCAGGCTGCAGACATCGGATATATGGAGCTTGACATTGCGGTAGGCGGGATTGACCAGAGAAAAATCCATATGTTAGCACGTGAAGAACTCCCTAGATTGGGGTTTAAAGCTCCCGTATGCCTACATACGCCTATACTCCTTGGACTTGACGGAAACAAAATGTCGTCTTCCAAGGGTAACTTCATCTCGGTTGACGATGATGCTAAATCGATAGAGAGAAAGATAACAGCCGGTTACTGTCCTGCAAAAGTGATAGAAGATAACCCGGTCTTACAGTTATATGAGTATTATATTTTTCCAAAGTTTGAGGCAGCAGAAATAAAAAGATCTCAAAGATACGGCGGAGACATCACTTACGATGACTTATCAAAGCTCAAACAAGACTATGCAAGTGGCAAGCTCCACCCTCTTGACCTCAAAAATGGGGCGACACGCTACATAGAAAAGATAATGGAGCCTTTAAGGGTTGTTTTAAATAAAGATTAAACACCATTAAATCTTGTGATATTAATAGCGCATAGCAATGACACTGCTAAAAATGAGGTGTTTTTCTGATAAATGAAGAAGAGGTAACTAAAGTAAGGTTACCGAGAAAAAATGAGAATGAAATCTTAGGAATCGTAGAAGCTATGCTCGGTGCAAACCGCGTTAGCGTTCGCTGTCTGGATGGAAAGACGAGAATGGGGAGAATCCCGGGCAAGATGAAAAAGCGAGTCTGGCTTAGGGTAGGCGATGTGATCATCATTAGACCTTGGAGCTTTCAAGACGATAAAGGAGATGTCGTCTGGCGCTATCAAGGATCTCAGGTCGAGTGGTTGAAAAGGAAGGGCTATTTATAGCCTCATTCACAAACATGCGGCTAACTGTTTTCAGTATCATAAAACAGAAGATTGCGTGACAGTTCGATTGTAAAGGGACCATAATTGATAGAGAGAAAATTGAAGCGCATAGATAAGGAAGTCGATAAGCTCAGAATTCGAAGAAAAGATGCAAATGAGTTCAAAGTACGCGAAGAGGTTTTCGACGTTCCTACCCTCAAAGCTCTATATTACCTTGCAAACCATGACGTCATTGAGGCATTAGGCGGAGTGATATCAACGGGGAAGGAGGCAAATGTCTTCCACGCACTAGGCCCTTCTCAAACGGAGCTTGCTGTAAAGATATATAGAATTCAAACCAGTGATTTCAAGGCCATGCAGGACTACATTATAGGAGATCCCAGATTTCAGAGCATACGCCGAACCAAAAAAGATATAGTATTCGCATGGACAAAAAAGGAGTTTAGAAATCTTATGAGGGCATGTAAAGCGAGAGTGAGAGTGCCCGTGCCAATAGACTATGAACGAAACGTCCTCGTTATGGAGTTTATGGGTCACGCAGGGATCCCGTTTCCACTTTTAAAAAGTGCTGTCAACGAAATTGACGACATCGAAGCAGTTTATAATGTTACAATCGAATATATGAAGAGGCTCTATGCGAGGGCAGATCTGATTCATGCTGATCGCAGTGAGTACAAAATACTATAGCATCGCCGAAACGGCCCAGTTTTTAGAGACGTGAGGCAGTCAGTAACACTGGATGACCCAAACGCTGAAGAGTTTCTGCACCGAGACCTCAAAAACATAGTCAAGTTCTTTTCAGAGAATGGCGTTTCTGCGTCTTTTGATAAAACCTTAAAGGAGATAAAGGATGAGAGAAAACGTAAAGGCCCCGCGTGATAGAATTGGAGTTATAATAGGAACTAATGGAAGTACCAAGAGTGAAATTGAAAAAAGAGGGGAGGTTACGATTGATATTGACAGTGAAGAGGGAGTAGTCATAATTGAAAGCGACTCGATTAACGCCCTTCGAGCGGCTGACGTTGTCAAAGCGATGGCGCGAGGCTTTAGTCCCGAAAGAGCTTATAGACTATTTGATGATGAGATGGTCGTGCTCGATGTATTAGATCTTTCTAAGAGGGTAAATACCCCAAAAGAGTTGAAGAGGATCATGGGGCGCATAATTGGAAAAGATGGAAAGACGAGAGAGCTCATCGAGAGTCTTACGGGCTCTTTCATCTCAGTCTACGGGAAAACGGTAAGTGTGATAGGCTATCCTGAACAAACGCAGATTGTACGAAAAGCGATTGAGATGCTCGTGGAAGGTGCACCTCACGGCACTGTGTATGGCTTCCTTGAGAAGAAGAAAAAAGAGCTAAAGAGAGCCGAGATGGACTACTATCTGTGATCGAATGGGTGCACGGAAAGAAGAATTCATACACCGTACGGTGGCGATGCTAAAGGAAGCTGAGACAAGTCTTCCGGCTGACGTTAAAGCCGCACTAGAAAATGCGTTAAATGCTGAGACTAATGAGCGCGCGCGCGAGCAGATAAGAGCTATCCTTGAAAACGTGAATTTCGCGGGCCACAAAGAACTTCCAATCTGCCAAGATACCGGCATCCCTGTGTTTTATATTCACATTGGGAGGTCCGCTAACATTGATTTTAACATTAAAGAGGCCTTGGATGTTGCTGTACAAAAGGCGACTGAGTTAATACCATTGAGAAAAAATGCAGTAAATCCGTTAACGAGAGAGGTTCAGAGCAGACCCTTACTCGATGTAGTGTATGAACTTGTTGAAGGAGATCGTATAATAGTCGATCTTCTAGTCAAGGGTGCGGGATCAGAAAATGTGAGCGTGCTAAGCATGCTTAGCCCTTCAGATGATCTAAGAAAGTTCGTGCTTGAAACAATAGTTAAAGCAGGC
>CAZKZX010000181.1:0-4114 GCA_964557335.1 uncultured Methanomicrobia archaeon
CCGAACCCCGACCCGCATTACGTTATCCCTGAAGACTCCACGCTTACCGTCATTGGCACTCGAGAGCAGATACGTGAATTCAAGCGTGTCTTTGGATAGCCTTAGTGTGGTTGGCAACAACGCCCTGCTCAAATCGATTTAAAGAGTAATCTTCGACGTTACAGCTAAGTCGAATGCGAACAAAGGACCGATACGACAGACGGCGCAGACAGCGCTGAATACAAGTAAAAAGAGGAAGAATACAGCACTGCACAGAAAACAAAGGCTCAATCGCAAAACTGGTTTGAACCTATAGTGACCTCCGCCTGACATAGGCGATCACAAGTTGGTTTTTGCCTTTTACCGACCATACCGTCATGCAAGACGGCAAAATGGGGCGGGGAAATGAATTTTAAATTTGACTTATTAAAATAAGACATAATTAAAGGAGAAGGATGAAAATGAAAGCTGAAAAGAAACTAACCACAACCGCCGGCGCACCCGTAGGAGGATTAGCTCAGAAACGGACAGAGTACATCACCAGGGACGAGGTCAAGCGTGTATGTAAGGAGATGGGGCTGAAGGACTGGTCAGCCTTGAAGGAGGCTGCTGTGACCGGGTCGGAAGCCGCAAAAATTCTCAAAGCGGTGAATGTCAAGAGCATGCCTGTGCCCATAAAAGTATTCAGGCATGGCCTGGAAGTGGAGCTGGAGCATGGCACCAGGTATGACGACGCCAATGTCACCAATAACCACCCGCTGGTAACCGGCAAGATTGTCCTTGCACACCTCAAGGAGACCATGGACTATTACGAGCGGCTTGAGGTTGCAGAGATCGAAAGCGACCTGCTGAAGGCCATACTTTCCCAGGATTTGAAAAAGATCGGGGCAAAGTACAGGGAGCTTATCAGCGCCCAGAGCCTGCTCAACAAAGCTGTCTCAGCACAGTTTAAATGACCTGGATAAGGCCAAGCGGTGGTGCTTTGCCAGACAGAGTCAGAGGAGGTGAGGTGACGTGGGGAGTCGTGCTACGATACATCGACGCTTTCTGATAATCCCCATATGCGCAAACGGTTCTAGTCACCGGTCAATCGCTAATCGGGTTGTCCCCCCGCGTTGACGATTGGAAAGAGGATAGTGATACGGGACTTATGATCCTCTGTGCGTCAATTAAGCCTGTTGCTCCGACGCGCACAATCAATACTGAGTGAGACGAGAGATGATGTTTCGTAATTACAAACGTGCCTCATTACCATGGAGGTAAAGCGTAGGACGCCTGGCATAATTGACGCACGTTGGACGTGCGCGTGGGGCTACCTATAAAATAGTAAGAGATCATATCAGTAAAGTTTTTACAGCACCAGCGAACTAAGATAGTATGACCCCTGCTACCGATGCTGCAGACAAAGGCGCGACGTTCTGGCGTCTCGATACCTTCAGCGACGCTATCTTCGCGGTTGCCATGACGCTGCTCGTTTTCAGCTTTCCTATTACCTCTGTGCCTGACAATCTCGGGCAAGCCGAGCTTGAGAATCTGATTCTTCACGAGTGGCCCCATTTAGAGTCGTTCATCATCAGCTTTTTGGTAACGGCAATATTTTGGATGAACCACCACGTCATACTTGACCGCATCAAACGCTACGATCACGCGTTGGTGTGGCTGAACTTTGCGTTCTTGCTGTGCATCGTATTCATCCCGTTCCCCACCTCGATATTGGTCGAATACGGTGAATATTGGCTCGCCGTAGCGTTGTATGCCGCTACTATAGCAGCAGCAGGGTTTGCGTTTCTTGCGCTCTGGCTGTGGGCGTCTCACGGCTACCGTTTGATCGATACGGCCATAGACCGTCGCGACGTGCAGTCGACCACCATCCAAGCGGTCATAGCCCCGTGTGTATTCATGATGTCAATCGGAGTGGCGTACTACAGCCCACGCTTTGGGGAGTACTTCTGGCTCTTGAGCTTTGTCGCGGGATCGATTGTGGAATGGCGGTTAAAGAGAGATACAGCGCACTAACGTCGATCTGTGCGCACGTTCCGCCGTTCGTTTGTTATTCGCCTCGCCCATTGGAGCCGATAGCCGCAGGATGCAGCAGCTGTTAGGCAGAGCATCCATAACACCGTGCAGGTACGTACCGTTTAAAATAGAAAGATGAATGTGACGCCACAAGGAGCGGATTGGTGAACTTAAGGCGATCTACGTCGGTCATACCAAGTCCTGCGATGAGGCCGGGCTCAACCTATCTCCTGTTAAGGAAGCTCGGTGGGTAAACTGGAAATATCGTTACTCTGCATACAAAACGATTATTTCAGATTTGATGCTAATGTTCATTAAAATAAGGATTGAAACACTAAAAACTGGTTCAACATTTTTAACGACCGCTCTGGCCTAACTATGCACCAAAAAAGCACAAAATTATATTTTAAAAGGAAACCTCTAACTATGGTCAAAATCCTCTTCAAGAAGGCGTGAAAAATGAAAAAACAGTTAGTAATCATACCAATAGCAACTATTCTACTGGTGACCGTGTTTGTAGCGGGATGTACCACGGGCGAATTTGACTATGGTCCGTCATCATCTACGCAGAACCCGCTCGAGAACACGACATCAACTCCGACGCCGAAGCCCGTCGTTGTTAAAGTGACGGTGACGGTTACCGCTACTCCGACGCCGATGCCAAAGGCACGGATACCAACAGAAATACACGAGAATAAATGGGTGAGCATGGCAATGAGTAACGGTATTGTGAGGGGGCAGGAGTATTCGATGGGCTGGGTTATTTCTGTGCTTGGGCACGTCAATGACCACCGCGTGTGTGGGCAGTGGGCGAACTTCTATATCGATGATCAACTAGCGGGCGGTAAATGGGTCAAATGGGATTATGTAAGTGGTGGCGGGCTGTACTGCGTCGCGTCCGTCGGCCTCAGTTTGAGTTCTGCAGACACCGCGAAACTGTCGCTGGGGATGCATACGCTAAAAGTTGATTACCTGGGAGATGACACGTACGCCCCCTCTCAATGGGCAAGCGCGTTTGTGGTTCGCAATCCGTAGCGTTGTTGATGCCTCGTAACTTTCCGAACTATCTCACACGCGAAAAAAAGAGCTTAAATTTGAGATGCTGTGCCTAAGAGAGACAAAAGGAGTAGGTGAAAAAACTATAAAACAGAAAATTTAGAAACAACGACCGTTCATCCTGTGTGACAAAACATCCCTCATGGATATATTCATAAGGCTAATCACCAAAAATAATAAAGAGAGGAATTAATGCCCGAATCAAAATTAAATCAGGTTACCGATGCAGAAACTGCAGATTCCAGCTGGAATTGGCTGTACAAAGTCGGCGGCGCGGCTGCTCTGATCATAGCAGTGTTTATTCCGATCCAGATTATCGTCTTCGTCGTCTGGCCGCCACCTAGCGCCGTAATCGACTACTTTACGCTCTTTCAGAACAATAGGCTGCTTGGACTACTCGACCTTGATCTCTTGCTCATTGCTGACACTGCTCTTTTTATCCCGGTATTTCTCGCCCTTTACGTTGCGCTCAGACGAGCCAGCCAATCTTTCATGGCAATCGCTACGACCCTTGGATTCTTCGGTATGGCAGCCTACTTCGCATCGAATACGGCCTTCAATATGCTTTACCTCAGCGACCAATACGCGGCTGCGACAACGGATGCGCAGAGATCTATGCTCTTGGCAGCAGGGCAGGCGATGCTTGCCATCTACCAAGGCACAGCTTTCCACGTGAATTACGTCTTCGGGGCCGTTGCCCTCCTGACAATCTCAGTGGTCATGCTGCGGAGCACCATCTTCAGCAAAGTAACCGCTTATATGGGAATTCTGGCAAATGTCATCGCATTCGGTCTTTACGTGCCAACGATAGGCATCGTACTCTCTATCATTTCTGTCGTGTTTTTGGAGATATGGTACATCCTGATTGCCCGACGGCTCTTCCAGCTCGGGAGTGGCGCTCCGAGAGAAGAGGCGAATCATAATTGAAGTGGGAGATCAGCGCGACACGAGTAGTGGCCTCAACAGTCGGGGTTTGCCTTCGATACGAAGTTGGAGCACCGATTCGCGGGCAGTGCCGGTAAACGCATAGAGAAAAAGTTGAAGAAGCTCGGAATGAAGGTCA
>CAZKZX010000182.1:0-4109 GCA_964557335.1 uncultured Methanomicrobia archaeon
TAAGGCGCGACGGCAGAAGACGAAGTACAAGACCCGCCGCTCTCTTTATGGTTCTACTTCGGTTGTAGCGTTCTCCACTCCGCAATGAAGGATCCTTCACACTGGAAATGTACGAACGTATGAGTAAACGTAGAAGGTTATTCAATGACCACAGGACGACCCATTTGATGGCGTATGAGTGCAACCACAACACGAGGATCCGATGTTTCGATGGGTTCGATGGGATGATCCCCACCCAAGTTCTCAAACCGGATGGCCCTGCCATTTAACGCCGCCAAGACGACCCGTATCGAATCCACCGGAAATGACTTAAACTCTTCGGGGGTGAAAAAGCGCGGAGAGTCAGAAGCCTCTTTGACAGCCGACATAACAGCTTCAAGCGTCTTGTGCTGTTCACCAAGTTCTGCGAGTTGTTCATTTAATTGAGCGCGCGCCCGCACTTTGTCCGGGTCGACTTTTATTTGATATAGCGCACACTCTTTTCGCAGCATCCCCATTTCAGCGTCATCTGTGATCGCGCTAGCAATACACTGTATCACGTTGTGGATCAGCTGTTCTCTCTTTTGGACCTCACGAAATTTATCATTTAATCGGACAGCCAAATATACCGTTTCAAAGTTTAACGAATCGCTAATAAAAACTGTTGGCACAGCTAACAGTTTCGGTTCCGGGCCCGGTGCACGTATGTGATGCATGAATGTTTACCCTCGCCAAGTTCTGGTCTCGGCTTCCCTTATTCTTTTTTTCACCGAGCCGTCTGTTCCGTGTATTAAACGAGTTGTTTTCCTATTATAAACTTCATAAATAATATTGATTCTTGCGTTGATAAAGTTAATCTTCTTTTTTCATACGCAGCCAAGATGCCGATTTCAAAAAAGTTCAACTGGCGCCCGGCACGCCGGACGAGACCAGGGAGAAAGGAAGTGATCAGCCAAATGAACGTTCGAGTTAACGATAATGCGAATCAAAGTGCATTTATACGAAATCTTCCACCGTCATGCAAAACGGCCTTATAGTAGGTATGGAGGAACTCTTTTCATGAGAGAGAATAGGCTAAGAGGTTGGAGTAATTGACAAGAAAGTTAGCAATTAAAAAAGACATTGGAAGGTGCACTCTAACCATTTGTAGCTGCAACAATTTAGGAGTGATATAATGACAATGGATGTTACAGAAGCGATATTATCAAGAAGAAGCATTCGAAAATACACCACAGAGCCCGTTTCCGACGAGGACATAGAAGCCCTGCTTAACGCGGCAATGCACGCGCCGTCTGCAGTGAATGAGCAGCCATGGCATTTTGTGATCATTAAAGACCGCGAGATGCTCGATACAATCCCACAAATAAGTCCCACTGCTCCAATGGTAAAATATGCGCCGGTGGCAATTGTGGTCTGTGCAGATAAGAATTTGGAGAAGTTTCCCGGGTTGTGGGTGCAAGATTGCTCTGCCGCCACGGAAAACATGTTGCTTGCCGCTACTGCACGGGGTCTGGGGGCGGTGTGGACGGCGGTGTATCCCTTTGAAGACCGAGTAGAAGGCATAAAGAACCTGCTAAATCTGCCGATGAACGTCATCCCACTGTGTGTAGTCCCCGTAGGGCACCCGGCAGAGACCCTAGTTCCTGTTGATCGATTCAATCCTTCATGCATTCACCGTGACACCTGGTAATCGCATTGTATAACGCTATTAGTACGAGAGTGCATTCTAACAACACAGTAGTCTTCTTTTACAGGAAGTGAGGTTATGTGCAAATTGATCCAGAAAAAGAGTGCATTTAATTTCTTTGCCGGCATCAATTAATTCAAAAGTATCTTTCTCAGTCACGTCCGTGCACAACTTTCCCCTACACATCGCTTCGAATGTTCTGATGCGATAACTCGTCATCAAGCACGACTGCATAATCGGCTTACAAGCTCCTCTGATTATAGTAGTTACACCTGAAATTGGACAACATGGGATAATGGTCGTATCTAACCAATTGCCATGGTTTTAACCCTTACACTATGAGGTTAGCGTATTGCCCTCCGTCTGGTGAGATAGTTCCCATCTGGAGGAGCATACCCAGTCTATCCCGGTAGCCACCACTCCACGATCTTGTCTCCAGCGGTGAGGAAGATTCCGATCAGAGGGATGATATGGATTTGCCCGTCGGAGGGAGGGTTATAAGTCGCCTTTATTGATACCTTTATTGTCGTGCGTACAGCTTCTTGTTTCCTGATGACGTCTTCAGCGGTGAGGAGTGAGTCAAGGAAGACAGCTTTATTCGTAGCATCAGTGTAGTTGACGCTGTTGACGTGGGAAGCTCGGTGTAGAGAGGCATTTCAACATGGCATAATTCATGAAAGGATCAAGTAATCCTGTACAAGGCTTGGCACAATGCTCGGAGAAGTTGGGTCACATCATTTGTCAACAAGGGGTGGCGTATCACCTCATGTAACAGTAGGGCAGCATAAGTTCACGGTGTCGAATCTGAAGAATCTTGAATTCTAACAAGACCGTATTAACGCACTATAAAAGTCCTGTGAGTATTAATGCTACACTCAACCCTATCGTGACAACTATTGTCGCCCCCGCAATGTAATTGAAAGATCGCGTGTTGACATAGCCACCCATGATCTTTCTGTCGTTGATGATGATGAGCATGTATATCAGCACAAACGGAATCAAGATCCCATTAGCCACTTGAGAGAGGTACAGTATGGAAAGAAGCGGCACATTAGGAAGTGAGATGATGAAAGCGGCAAGTATGATGATCCCCGCGTATAACCCATGGAACACCGGGGCATCTCTAAAACCATACGAGACGCCTGCCTCAAACCCAAGGCCTTCGCACACGGAGAGTGCCGTTGATAGGGGTAGAATGCTAGCTGCAAACAATGATGCACTTAGAAAGCCAAAGGCAAATAGCGCAGCTGCATAGTTTCCCGCAAGGGGGGCAAGTGCCTTGGACACGTCAGCGACATTATTGACAGGAATTCCGTGCACAAAGATTGTAGAAGCGCATGCTAGAATAATAAAAAAAGCAACGACGTTCGTAATGGCGGACCCAGTAATTGCGTCGAGCCGGGCGTAGTTCAGGTATTGTCGTGAAACTCCCTTTTCTACCACTGATGACTGAATGTAAAACTGCATCCATGGCATGATAGTGGCGCCCACTAGCGCTAAAATCATCGTGACGTACGCGGTATCTGCGGTTATTTGAGGTACTACAGACCGTACTCCTGCTGTGCCCCAATCGGGACCCGTCAACAGTCCTGAAATAATGTAGGAGACGTAGAGCACTGATGCCAGTAAGAATACCTTTTCGACGCTTCGATAGCTCCCCTTTACGACAAACCCCCAGACAAAGAGAGCAGCGAGTGGTAAGGACAGAAAAGGTGGAACGCCAAAAATGGAAGCGCTTACGGATATGCCCGAGAACTCAGCAAGGGTATTTACGAAGTTAACTACAGTGAGCGCAAATAGGATGAAAAAAGTGAGCCTGATTCCTGCCCTCTCTCGGATAAGGGATGCGAGACCCTTTCCCGATACCACCCCCATTCGTATCCCCATCTCCTGGATGACGGCCAACGCAACGGTCATGGGGATGAATATCCACAGCATGGCGTATCCAAACTGCGACCCTGCCAGCGAGTAGGTGGTGATGCCCCCGGCATCGTTATCCAAGCTTGAGGAGATGATGCCTGGCCCTATGATCGAAAGAAAGAGAATGAGTCTCGTAAAAAGGGGCCCCTCAAAATAACGGAGGGGGATCTTGAATTTCACGCTTGCTGCCCCCTCATTGTACAAACATCGTTGGGATCAGCTGCTTCCAGGTTATGGTTACTGTGATGTCCATGGCATCATCGACGGACGGCATCGATGTCTTTCAGATTTGCCTGCTCTCTCCACAGCGAGGGGCCCACACGGGCTACCATCGTTTTATACCATCATTCCGGCCTACTGTGGCGGACCTTTGTTATGGTAGATCTACGCAACGTAAAAGGCATACCGTTATCTCTTTAGAGGCAACTGTCTATTACGGGCGATTCAGCACGCGACTTAATGTGGTGTGTTTGCAGTTTTTATAGTTTCGCCACTTCACTCGATATGTCGGAATTTCTGGGTG